>NZ_JAXBVE010000040.1:0-41127 GCF_035181445.1 Photorhabdus africana | reverse complement strand
TTCAAGAACATAAAATGGTGACAGGAATGCAATCTTACCACCATGAGCTTTTGAGTTTATTAGGCGCACAATATAAAGCGGTTTATTCCTGAATTAGGTGCGGAATGAAGGGTAAAGACTCTTTTTGAAAATAGAGCGACAAGCCAGAGGATAATCACTGTTTTTAATTAAGAAAATTGTTTTTTATCATTTGAGGAAATTTTATCGCATTCACATCTTCCCATCTGATTATGAGTAAGTGACTCTTTTCCTGTTTCCTGTTTCCTGTTTCCTGTTTCCTGTTGGCTATTATCACAGAGACTTGCCTATTATATGTGATAGCTATAGCTTGTTCATTTGGAGTTGGTGTGAAAAATAGATAAGAAATATTTTAATAATTCCCTCCCCTCTGGATAGCATTAGCTTCGAGATGGGAGGAGAGATAATGAAGTTAATTAGCACGATTTTCGAAGATTAATTGTTCTGCGTGATGGGATATTGCTGCCAATGCGTCGTGACTGGCGTAATCATCTTGGACGATTTGTGCCCGTTGTTTAAACAAATTTGTACGCAGCATATTTTCCACTGTTTGCTTAAGCTGAGATTCCGTCGGTTGTGCTGTATCCAGATTAATACCGCATCCAGCCCATACGACGCGAAACGCTGTTTCCTGTTTGCCTTCTCCTGTATCGGCAATGAGCACGGGTGTACCGTGGTTAAGGGCATAATTAATGGTTCCGTAGCCCCCGTTGGATATTAGCAATGAAGCTTTTGGTAGCCAGTGCTCAAATGAGATAAATGCTTCGATACGTGCATTGTCAGGTATGTTCTCTGGCTGTATTTCTACTGAACTACCACCGGTGGTTGCTAATACACGTACAGGTAATGTAGCCAATGCATGCAATGTGGGGAAGATTAACTGGTTTAGATCAGTATTAGACATGGTGCCCTGAGTGACTATAACCAATGGGCGTGGATCATCTTCTTCCCATAATTGAGGTGATTCTGTTATTGGCGCGGGATTGGGGAGGGGGCCAATAAAATGGACTGTATCAGGCAATTCTTCTCGTGGGTATTCAAATGCCAGGGTTGAAAGTTGCAAAAAGCGATCAGAACCCAAAATGATTTCATCGTTGAAAAATCGGGTTAACGTGGCGCATCCAGACTGAGCTAACGCGTCATTGAAGCTATTCTGTACTTCGGTTATGAGTTGTCGTGTTTCCTCATCTACGAGTTGTTCATGTGTCAACTCTGATGGTAGTAATGCGGGGGGAATACGTGGCCCCCAGAAAATGGAATCTTTCGAAGAGTAAGCCAGAGGCGTTATGCCAATTATGATCACGGGAAGGCGATGAGCTTTTTCTTTTTGCAGCAGTGGCAATATGCCATAAAAGCAATTCTCGGTTATCAGTAATTCTGCTTGCTGTTCATGGATGATTTGTTGTAGTTGGCGGTCGAGGAATGGGATTGGGCTACAGAAGAAATCTTTAAACGCGAGTGCCATTTGCAGATTTCCTGGCGGCAGGTGCGCTCGGTCAGGAAAACGCTGTTTTAAGTGGCGGTAATCAAAGTCTATCTGCTCATCAAAAGGGATAAATTGTGCGTTTAAAGCTTCTACTTGTTGGCGAAATAATGCGCCAGTGAAGACAGTTACCTGATGCCCTTGTGTTATCAGTGATTGAGTTACCTTTAACATCGGATAGACATGCCCGGGTGTTGCAACCGCTGCAATGACAATTCGTGCCATAATTTGCTCCTTTGTACTGTTTTGATTTAATTACGCTAGTTAGCTCCTGATTCAGAGTGTGATTATTTTATGACTACGGTTATAAATTCATTACAAAAATAATAATTAATTGTGACAATAATAACTTTGATTTATTTTTTCATGATGTGATGAAATATGTCGGTTTCCTCTCCCTGTCGGTCTGTGTTAGCACCAAAACGGAGAGGAAAGAAGAAGGTATCTAGGGTTTAGTGAATGTGGCTTTGTGCAAGAATTAATTGTTCTACGTGACGGGATATTGCTGCTAATGCATCATGTCTTGCGTAATCTTTTTGGACAATTTGCGCACGTTGTTTAAACAAGTCTGTACTCAGCATATTTTCCACTGTTTGCTTAAGTTGAGATTCAGTGGGATGTGCTGTATCCAGATTAGTACCGCATCCAGCCCATACAACACGAAACGCTGCTTCCTGCTTGCCTTCTCCTGCATCGGCAATAAGTAATGGTGTTCCGTGGCTGAGAGCATAATTGATGGTTCCGTAGCCCCCGTTGGATACCAACAATGAAGCTTTTGGCAGCCAGTGCTCAAATGAAATAAATTCTTCGACGCGTGCGTTTTCAGGTAGATCTTTACTCAGTGTTTCTACCGATCTGCCACCGGTGGTTGCCAATATACGTACCGGTAATGTAGCCAGTGCACGCAATGTGGGGAGAATCAACTGATTTAAATCGGCATTGGAAATAGTACCCTGAGTAACTATAACCAATGGACGTGGATCATCTTCCCCCCATAATTGAGGTGATGTTGTTGTCGGTACAGGGTTGGGGAGTGGGCCAATAAAATGGACTGTATCAGGCAATCCTTCTCGTGGATATTCAAATGCCAGAGTTGAGAGTTGCAAAAAGCGATCAGCACCAAAGATGACTTCATCGTTGAAAAGTCTGGTTAATGCAGAACCGCCTGACTGGACTAATGAATTATTGAAGCTATCCTGCACCTCGGCTATGAGTTGTTGGTCGGCTTTATCGACGAGTTGTTCATGTGTCAATTCTGGTGGCAATACCGCTGGTGGGATACGTGGTCCCCAGAAAATTGAATCTTTCGAAGAGTAAGCCAGAGGTGTTATGCCAATGACTATGACGGGAAGACGATGGGTTTTTTCTTCTTGCAACAGAGGTAATATGCCATAAAAGCAATTTTCGGCTATCAGTAATTCCGCTTGTTGTTCACGAATAATTTGTCGCAGTTGATGGTCGAGAAATGGGATTGGGGCGGAGAAGAAATTCTTGAATGCTAGTGCCATTTGTACATTTCCCGGCGGAAGTTGAGCACGGTCGGGAAAATGCTGTTCTAAATGGCGGTAGTCAAAATCTATCTGTTCATCAAAAGGGACAAATTGTGCGTTTAAAGCCTCTACCTGTTGGCGAAATAACGCACCGGTGAATACGGTTATCTGATGTCCTTGTGCTATCAGTGATTGAGCGATCTTTAACATTGGATAGACATGTCCAGGGGTTGCGAGCGCTGCAATGACAATACGAGCCATGACTTATTCCTTTCTGTGTTTTGGTTGAGTTGCTTTAGCTCCTGATTAGAGTGTAATCATTTTATGACAGTAGTTATAAATTCATTATCGTAATAATTAATTCATTATTGAAATAATCAATATGATTGATTTTTTGGTGAAGTTATGAAAAGGGCCCATTAATTTCCTCCCCTTAGGCTATGTTAGTGCCAAAATGGGGAGGATGATAACGGAATCAGGGTTTATACCTGTTATCTTTCAAGTTGCCTCTTTGTTGGCTGCACTCACTCACCCCGGTCACATAGTTCTCTATGCTCCCGGGGATTCACTCCCTTGCCGTCGCGATCCATCTTGAAATCCATAGGGTATAGATAATGCCTCTTTGTCGAAAAATTAATTGTTCTACATGTTTAGATATTTCTGCTAA
This sequence comes from Photorhabdus africana, assembly GCF_035181445.1. Taxonomy (NCBI): domain Bacteria; kingdom Pseudomonadati; phylum Pseudomonadota; class Gammaproteobacteria; order Enterobacterales; family Morganellaceae; genus Photorhabdus; species Photorhabdus africana. Next base: position 37,469 of record NZ_JAXBVE010000040.1, on the reverse strand, counting down.
TGCGCCATATTATTAAGAATAAGGTTATTCTTTGGAATACAACAGCAGGCCAGAATGTGACCATTTTCTTTAATTGCTGTGGCTTTTAAAGGAAAAACATCTCCTTTAATTAAAGCAATTTTACAACATCCACATATGCCTGCCCGACATGAATAAGGGACTCTTATTCCTTGTTGTTCCAGTTGCTCTAAAATAGTTTGTTGATTGTTACCTGTAAAAGTTTGCCCGTTATATTCGATAATGACAGATTGTTCATTTGTTTTTGGTACATCAATATTTTCAGCTTTTTCACTGCTGCCATATTGACGTGGGTCTTTTTTAGCTAATACGGTGACATTATCCCCGATTCGAATAATACCACTGGAACGAGCAATTAAATTCTGACCAAAATCGATATCACCATTCTCTGCTGTCCGGAATGATTGTAATGTTGCTAATGGCTCTCCGTTTGGATTTTTAATACCTTTATCAATGCTGACGGTGGTCAGAATACAGCGGCTGCATGGTTTGGGTAAGTCAAAGATAACATCCCCAATCTGAATTGATTGCCAGCTATCTTCCGCAAATGCTTCTGCGCCAGTAATGATGATATTTGGGCGAAATTGCTCTAGTTTAATACTGGCCGGGCAACGTTGTTGTAATAAATGAAATGAGGCTTCATTAATAAGCAGAAATGGATAACCATCCGCAAATGATAATGGAATTTCGGGGTGTTTTTTTACTCTGCGGGTTAATTCGTGGCTTAACCAGCGTAATTGCACCGGAATGTCAAAGAAACTACTTAGCCATTGGTTAACGGTTTCTGGTGCAATGAGAGCCGTAAAATGGTTGCCCCATACTTCCGTAGGTTGCTGTTCAGGCAGGAAATCACGATAAAGTACCGTGGCGTTTTCTCCGTTGGGCGCCCGCAGATAAATACCGTTATCTAATATAGCTGGAGTAAATAACAACATCTGAGGGTATTTACGGGCAGTAATAAAAGTTCCATCTGTCGTTGTGACCATAAAATTGCGATCAAATATGAGGCCACTTTCACTGACTAATGCATGGGAAAGTTGCAAACCACGCATAGATTTCACTGGGTGGGTATACAGGCGAGACAGCGCGATCATCCATTAATCTCCACAAAACATTTTTCTGACATGCGCAACTTTATGACATGTCATCCGGATTGGCTATAATGCGTAACAATTTTCTTTTTGGTGATATGTAACATGAACTCTCTGTTTGCCAGCACGGCGCGTGGATTAGAAGAATTATTGAAGAACGAACTGGAAATGCTGGGGGCGCAATCATGCAAAATTGTGCAAGGCGGAGTTCATTTTCAAGGTGATGGCAGAGTGATGTATAAAAGTCTGATGTGGAGCAGGCTGGCATCGCGTATTTTGCTACCGCTAAACGAATTTAATGTTTATAGCGATTTAGATCTCTATCTTGGGGTTCAGTCTATTGATTGGAGCCAGGTTTTTTCTGTACATAGCACTTTCTCTGTACATTTCAGTGGGACAAATGAAGAGATACGTAACACACAATATGGTGCGCTAAAAGTTAAAGACGCCATTGTCGATAGTTTTACTCGTAAGTTGGATCAACGCCCGAATGTGGCAAAGCAGCAGCCGGATGTTCGTATTAATGTTTTCCTAAATAAAGAGAAAGCCAGTGTTGCATTGGATTTGAGTGGTGATGGTTTGCATATCCGAGGTTATCGCGATCTTGCTGGTCAGGCTCCGCTGAAAGAAAATCTGGCTGCGGCGATTGTCCAACGTTCAGGCTGGCAGATAGGGACTCCAATGGTTGATCCCATGTGTGGTTCCGGCACATTGTTAATTGAAGCCGCAATGATGGCGGCTGATCGTGCTCCGGGTTTACATCGTGATCATTGGGGTTTTACTGCCTGGTTAAAACATGATGAAGCAATTTGGCGTGAGGTAATCACAGAAGCCCAGATCCGCTTTCGTAAAGGTCTTCAGGAGACAACTTGCCGTTTTGTTGGTTCTGATATTGATCGCAGAGTGCTGGATATGGCTCGGTCAAATGCTCGTCGAGCAGGGGTTGCGCAGTTGATAACTTTCCAGCAAGGTGATGCCAGTCGTCTGGAAAATCCGTTACCAGAAGGCCCTGCTGGAACAGTATTAAGTAATCCACCTTATGGTGAGCGTTTGGAGAGTGAGCCTGCATTGATTGCACTACACAGTTTGTTTGGGCGGATAATGAAAAGCCGTTTCCCTAGCTGGCGTTTGTCTCTATTCAGTGCGTCACCTGAATTGCTGAGTTGTCTGCAATTACGGGCTGAACGTGAGTTTAAAGCTAAAAATGGTCCACTGGATTGCGTACAGAAAAATTATCAGTTGTCAGATAAACCGCATTCATCAGAGGTGAATGTAGCGGAAGATTATGCCAACCGTCTGCGCAAAAATGAAAAGAAATTAACTCACTGGGCAAAACAGCAAAGGATTAATTGTTATCGTCTGTATGATGCTGATTTGCCAGAATACAATGTGGCTGTTGACCGTTATGCGGATAAAGTAGTGATTCAGGAATATGCTCCGCCGAAAAGTGTTGATGCTAATAAAGCGCGTCAGCGTTTATTCGATGTTATCAGTGCAACGATGCAAGTTCTTGGACTCTCATCAAATCAATTAGTACTTAAAACTCGTCAGCGTCAGAAAGGCAAAAGCCAGTATGAAAGAATGGCAGAAAAACAGGAATTCTTTCTGGTAAATGAGTATGACGCAAAATTCTGGGTCAATTTAACTGACTATTTGGACACTGGCTTGTTCCTTGATCACCGTATTGCCCGAAAAATGCTGGGTGAAATGAGTGAAGGGAAAGATTTTCTGAATCTGTTTGCCTATACCGGAGCAGCAACGGTACATGCTGGATTAGGCGGTGCGCGTTCAACAACGACGGTTGATATGTCTCGCACTTATCTTGAATGGGCTGAACGGAACTTACAGGCTAATCAATTAACCGGGCGTCAGCATCGGTTGATTCAGGCAGATTGTCTCGCTTGGTTGGCTCGGGCCAATGAACAGTTTGATTTGATTTTTATTGATCCGCCGACTTTTTCCAATTCTAAACGAATGGAAGATACATTTGATGTACAACGCGACCATATTATGTTGATGAGACAGCTTAAGCGCTTGTTGCGTCGTGGAGGAACGCTGATGTTCTCTAATAATAAACGTGGTTTTAAAATGGATTTTGCTGAGCTGGAAAAAATTGGCTTGGTGGCAGAAGAAATCACCAGTAAAACCCAGTCGCAGGATTTTGCCCGCAACCGTCAGATTCACAACTGCTGGCTATTACGTCATGCTGGTGAGGAAAAATAATTACTATGTCATTGATCAATTTATCTGGTGCGTGGTTGGCATTCAGTGATGCACCATTGCTTGATAATGCAGAATTGCATATAGAAGAAAATGAAAGGGTTTGTCTGGTTGGCCGTAACGGTGCTGGAAAATCTACTTTGTTACGGGTATTAGCAAAAGAGCAGCTGTTGGATGATGGTCAGGTTATTTACGAACAGGATCTGGTTGTTGCCCGTTTACAACAGGATCCCCCTCGTGATGTGGAAGGGACGGTTTTTGATTTTGTTGCCGAAGGTGTTCAGGAGCAGGCCGAATATATCAAATCTTTTCATCTGGTCTCCCGCTTGGTGGAGCAGGAGCCAAATGAGAAAAACCTTAACCGCCTGGCAGAATTGCAGGAGGTGCTGGATATCCGTGGGTTATGGTCACTGGATAGCCGCATTAATGACGTATTGAAACAGCTCTCTTTACCTGCGGAAGCGAAGCTCTCTTCTCTTTCAGGTGGTTGGTTGCGTAAGGCAGCATTGGGAAGGGCGTTGGTGAGTTCGCCAAAAGTCTTGCTTCTTGATGAACCAACTAACCACTTGGATATTGATACGATTGAATGGCTGGAGAATTTTCTGAAAGATTTTCAGGGTAGCCTTGTTTTCATTTCTCATGACCGTTCATTTATTCGCAATATGGCAACCCGCATTGTCGATTTGGATCGTGGTAAGTTAGTATCGTGGCCGGGTAATTACGATAAGTTTCTTGAAGGTAAAGAAGACGCGTTGCGTGTAGAAGAGATGCAAAATGCTGAATTTGATCGTAAGTTGGCTCAGGAAGAAGTGTGGATCCGTCAGGGGATTAAAGCGCGTCGTACTCGTAATGAAGGGCGTGTTAGGGCATTGAAGGCATTACGTATTGAGCGTTCACAACGCCGTGAAGTAATGGGAACCGCTAAAATGCAGATGGGAGAAGCGAGTCGTTCCGGCAAAATTGTCTTTGAGTTGGAAAATGTTAACTATCAAATTGGTGAAAGGAAACTGGTCAATAATTTCAGTGCGCAAATTCAGCGTGGGGATAAGATTGCACTGGTAGGACCAAATGGTTGTGGCAAAACAACTTTACTGAAACTGATGTTAGGTGAGCTTCAATCTAACAGTGGCCGTGTTCATTGTGGTACTAAACTAGAAATTGCTTATTTTGATCAGCACCGGATAGCACTTGATCCAGAAAGAACCGTAGTGGATAACCTGGCTGGAGGTAAACAGGAAGTGATGGTGAATGGACGCCCTCGTCATGTTCTGGGTTATTTGCAGGATTTTCTGTTTCATCCAAAGCGGGCAATGACACCGGTTAAAGCGCTTTCTGGTGGTGAAAGGAACCGGTTGTTACTGGCGCGTCTATTCCTGAAACCCAGTAATCTGTTGGTACTTGATGAGCCAACCAACGATCTGGATGTGGAAACATTAGAGTTGTTGGAGGAGCTGGTAGACAATTATACAGGTACTGTATTGCTGGTGAGTCATGATCGTCAATTTGTTGATAACTCTGTGACAGAATGTTGGATTTTTGAAGGTAATGGTGCGATCAATAATTATGTTGGTGGTTATTACGATGCTCAGCAACAGCGCGAACAGGTTGTCTCGTTGCGCCGACAAAATGCGAAAAAACTTCAAACGGAAGTTAAAGTAGAAAAGATTAAGGAACCGCCAAAAAATTCTCGTAACAAAATGAGTTACCATTTATTACGAGAGTTAGAGCAATTACCATCATTGCTGGAGAAACTGGAAGAAGAGCTTGATCAGTTACAATCTCAAGTGAGTGCTCCTGAATTTTTTAATCAGCCTCATGTAATAACCCAAAAAATATTGACTGAACTGTCCCAAAAAGAGCAAGCATTAGAAGCGGCTTTTGATCGCTGGCAGGAATTGGAAACATTGAAAAACAGTTAATAGTTAACATAATTAGCAGAATCATACTGAGAAATTCTTCTGAGTATGATTCTGTGGATATTCCCGATTTCCTTAACAGGAGAAAGATCTTGTGTTCCGGTAACCATCATCATGAAATGGTATTGTGCCCTCAATGTGATTTGCTGGTGACATTGCCAGAATGGGTTCAGGGAACGAAGGCAGTTTGTCCTCGTTGTAAGACGACATTAGTCACATGGTGGAAAGAACCTAAACATCAGCCAACAGGTTATGCAGTCAGTGCATTATTTATGCTGTTAATGGCTTGCCTGTTTCCGTTTATCAGCATGAGTGTGGCGGGAATTGGCAGTGAAATTACCTTATCTCAAATCCCTCAGGTGATGTTTAATGAAAATTACGTCAGTGTGGGAACATTCTTTTTGCTCTGTGTTCAACTGGTGCCTGCGTTTTGTATGGTAGCGATTATTCTCTTGTGCCAGGGTGTTGTTATTTCTCAGAAGATAAAAGTCTGGTTGGCCAGAATGTTATTTCAGATGAAAAGCTGGTGTATGGTTGAAATCTTTCTGGCAGGGGTGTTAGTCAGCTTTGTTAAGTTAATGGCTTATGGTGATATTGGGTTAGGTTTAAGTTTTTGGCCATATTGTCTGTTCTGCCTTCTCCAGGTGAGAGCATTTCAATGTTTGGATCGCCACTGGTTATGGAATCAGATAACACTCGCACCTAAGATGAATATACCGTTACAGGCAGGAAGATCGGGGTTAGTGCAGGGTGTTCGATTATGCCAGTGTTGTACGGCTATTTTACCGGCAGACCAATTGGTATGTTCACGTTGTTATACTCGTGGGCATGCCCGTCGTCGCAACAGTTTGCAATGGACAATGGCACTGATAGTGACAGCTTTAATGCTTTATATTCCTGCTAATATTATGCCAATGATGGTGACAGAATCGTTAGGTAATCAGAGTGATTCCACTATTATGGCTGGAGTGATATTACTATGGAGTGTAGGTTCATACCCGGTCGCTTTAGTCATTTTTATTGCTAGTATTATGGTGCCATCCCTGAAAATGCTGGCAATTGGCTGGTTATGTTGGGATGCTAAAGGTCACGGTAAACGGGATTCCGCCCGAATGCATTTTATTTATGAAGTTGTCGAATTTGTTGGCCGTTGGTCAATGATTGATGTATTTGTTATCGCAATATTGTCATCACTGGTACGTATGGGGAAATTGATGAGTGTCTACCCTGCTATGGGGGCAGTTATTTTTGCTTTAGTTGTGATCCTGACTATGTTTGCGGCAATGACATTTGATCCGCGTTTAATTTGGGATAGAGCCAACGTTAAACATTCGTTATAAGGCAATGAAGGGGTGTCAAGGTGACGGATAAAGTTGAAGACCAGAGTCAGGCTAAAATCGATAAAATTAAAAGTTGGTCGCCAGTCTGGATTGTACCGATTGTGACAGTGCTTATTGGTGCTTGGATATTGTTTTACCATTTCAACCACCAAGGGCCGGAAGTGACGTTGATTACCTCCAACGCGGAGGGCATTGAAGCTGGAAAAACTAAAATTAAAAGCCGTAGTGTGGATGTCGGCGTGGTTGAGAGGGTCATGCTGAGTGATAATCTTAGTCAAGTTATTATTAAGGCTCGGCTGAATGATGGCATGGAAAATCTATTGCGTAGTGACAGCGCTTTCTGGGTAGTGAAACCGCAGATTGGCCGTGATGGAGTATCTGGTCTTGGTACTCTTCTGTCCGGGGCTTTTATTGAGCTTCAACCGGGAACGAATGGTGATGAAGAAGATAAATTTAATTTGTTGGACTCACCACCATTGGCTTCACCTGATGCAAAAGGTATCCGTGTCATCCTAATCAGTGATAAAGCGGGCCAGCTCAATCCGGGTGATCCGGTGTTGTTTCGTGGTTATCGGGTTGGTTCTGTTGAAACCAGCGAGTTTGAACCTAAATCTCATCTGATGAGATATCAGTTATTTATTAATGCACCTTATGATGGTTTGTTGACAAGCAATGTCCGCTTTTGGAAAGAGAGTGGTATTACCTTTGATATGTCTTCTCAGGGGGTACGTGTTGAAATGGCTTCGTTATCAACGCTGTTTGGTGGTGGTGTCAGTTTTGATGTGCCTAAGGGTTGGGAATTGGGTGAGCCAATTAAAGAAAAAGCTATTTACAAACTTTTTGACAACCAAAGAAGCATTCAGGATTCTTTATATACCGAACATAAAGATTATTTGTTGCTCTTCTCTGATTCTGTTCGAGGGCTACAGCCGGGTGCGCCAGTAGAGTTCCGTGGTATCCGTATGGGGACTGTGGCAAAAGTACCATTCTATTCAGAGGGAATGAGGCAGCGGTTAGATAACGATTTTCGTATCCCAGTACTTATCTCGATTGAACCGGAGCGCTTTGAGAAGGAGCTGGGAGAAGGGTTTGATGTTGAGAAAGAGCTGAATAGCATAACTAAACGTGGTCTGCGGGCGTCCCTCAAGTCAGGTAACTTGCTGACAGGGGCACTGTTTATTGATTTGGATTTCTATCCAAATGAAAAAGGGTGGGCCGGTCCGTATGAAATTGCAGGCTATCCGCTATTGCCGACAATTAGTGGTGGCCTTGCTCAAATTCAACATAAGGTTATTGCAGCGTTAGACAAAATTAATAATATGCCGGTTGAGCCAATGTTTAATCAGGCTATTCGCACTTTGGAAGAGAGCCAGAAAGCGATCAGAAAAGCACAGCAGACCCTTGATGAATTGAATAAGGTGCTGGCGAATCCTGAAACCAAAGATCTGCCAAAAGATATACAGAAAACATTACAGGAGTTTAGCCGCAGTATGCAAGGGTTCCAGCCTGGTTCACCGGCTTATAACAAGATGTTGGATAATATGCAGCGATTAGATCAAGTGTTGAGTGAACTGCGACCTGTTCTGAGAACGTTGAATAATAAGAGCAATGCGTTAGTTTTTGAGTCTAAGCCAATTGAAGATCCAGAACCGAAAAAGGCTAAAAAATGATGAGAAGATTGGCATTAATTTTAGTGATTTTTATTTCTGCTTGTAGCCGTCAGCCAGAAAAAACTTACTATCAATTGCCGGTAGTAGCAATAGCATCACAAAAGAGTGCTATTGTGCAGCATGATCGCCAATTATGGGTACAACGGGTTATGTTGTCCGATTATCTGTCCTCCTCCGGTGTGGTGTATCAAGGTAGTGATGTTAGTTATGTCAGTGCGGCAAATCACTTATGGGCAAGTCCACTTGAACAGCAGTTACAGCAAGTGTTGGTAGCTGAGTTAACTATGGCATTGCCTCAGCGTTTAGTTTCTGCTCAACCATTGGTTAATAAGCCCGATACTCTAGACGTGACAGTCACCCGTTTTCATGGTCGTTATGATGGTAAGGTGATTTTGCAAGGTTACTGGACATTAACTCATCAGGGGAGTGTCGTTAAACAGCCCTTTAATCTAGAGCTAAAACAGGAAGAAGATGGTTACGATGATTTAGTCCGCACATTGGCAAAAGGATGGAGCCAGTTGGCTCAGGCTATTGCCAGTCAATTAATTTCCCAATCGTAACCCTCTGCCATTCTCCGGGTGTAAAACTTTTGCGCTCGGAGAAAATTGGTATTATCAGTAGGATAAAAATTTCTCTTTATTATTAATGCGTTATTGTTTTTTTTGTACTGATATAACAAATATTACATTAATATGAATTTCTTGACTTGATTTTCAAAATTTATAGGGGTATTTCTAAATTGTGGTTGGATAAATGATGACCACTGTTTTCTTTCTACTGATTTAGCTTATGAGGTAAATAAAAGCATGAAGAGACAGAAACGAGATCGTTTAGCACGAGCATTATCGAGAGGGTACCATGCAGGTATTTTGGGGCGTCCAAGGGAGCATTGTCCCTATTATTCATTAGATGCCCGTTCTCATTGGTTAGGAGGATGGCGTCAGGCTATGGAAGACAGAGCGATGATGGCTTAGTCTGCCAAACTGATGGTATAGGTTAAGTGAGAAAAACCTCCATTCCTTATCAACGTGGTATATATCCCAAATTTAATCTGACAGTGACTGATTGTTTATACCTTATGGATTTCAAGATGCATCGCGATGGTAAGGCAGCGAATCCCCGGGAGCATAGCAAACGATGTGACCGGGGTGAGTGAGTGCCGCCAACAAAGAGGCAACTTGAAAGATGACGGGTATATACAGATATCTGTCAGATTGAATCCTGTAAGGTTTCTCTGTCCAGATTTCCCTTTGGTTATAACTAAAGTAAAAATACCCGTACCGTGTAAAATAAGTTTTTCCCGGCGTCAATGGTTTACCAACTATTTATACCCAATGGATTTCAAGATGCATCGCGGCGGCAAGGGAGCGAATCCCCGGGAGCATAGATAACTATGTGACCGGGGTGAGTGAGTGCAGCCAACAAAGAAGCAACTTGAAAGATGACGGGTATATTAAATTATTTATTAAAGCATCGTGTAATGAAAGCCTTGATGCATCGGATGTAATAAATCGGTAAGCATTATCAATGTCAGGATTACAATTCTTTCATGTTGTTATTTGCGAATTCGGTAACATATGAATGAGTGGCCGCTAGGTGACATATCCTATTCAACATGACGACTGATATTGCGGCCATTAAGTAATTTAATTGCTAAATACGAGAGATGATGGTAATTCAATAATTGCAGTAAGATGGGTTTGATAAACATTTATGATGTAATTCAACCCAAAAGAGACGGCTATATTCTTCAATCCCATCGACTGATATGGTTATAGTTTCATGACTTGTATAGGCTGTTTGAAGCAATGATAATAGCGTCGATCCGCCATTAATCGTACATACCCACCTAAATCCCTGGACACGGGTAGGCGTCGCTATTTTCCCATAGCAATCTCCATTTGTGTTAGGTGCTTTTAGCATTTCAACGGTACCGTCAATCCTATCGAGTTTTGCAATGGCAGTTGGTGTAAGAGTCAATGCTATGATTATGAGCAGTATTTTTCTGATGTTCATATAATATTACCTCGGTGTGTTTGTTAATATTAATCATCAATCTTAATCATTATTAATATTTTTACCTGTTACCAGTATGCTTTGGTGAGCTTGTTTGATATATCAGGTCAATTTGATCATAGCACAATTTGCCAATTGTATACTGATTGGTCAGCGACAATTGGGTGCTTGTAATGCAGATATTCAGGTGCGGATTTGTGTTATTTCTAGTCGAGATAGGCCAAAGTTAGAACTTGATTTGATTTTTTTCTGTATGGATATTGAATCTTATATTCTGAGATATATACCCAATGGATTTCAAGATGCATCGCGACGGCAAGGGAGAGAATCCCCGGGAGCATAGCAAACTATGTGACCGGGGTGAGCGAGCGCAGCCAACAAAGAGGTAGCTTGAAAGATGACGGGTATAACTGGAATTACCTTTAAGGGAGCAAAAATAGCACTAGGGATTTTTTAAGATATTGGTTACTTGGTGGTATGCTTTTAGTGAAAAAAGGTGAAAAGCAATTAGCCAGTCACCTTCCTTTTCGATATTTTACTGATTATTGATTAGAAAGCGCTGGTATCTTTAAACAAGCCTACTTTCAAATCCGTTGCCGTATAGATGATTTTACCATCTACTAACACTTCACCATCAGCCAGTCCCATAATCAATTTACGGTTAATGACACGTTTAAAGTTGATACGGTAAGTGACTTTTTTAGTCGTTGGTAATACTTGGCCGGTGAATTTAACTTCGCCAACGCCAAGGGCACGGCCTTTGCCTTCACCGCCTAACCAGCCAAGGAAGAATCCAACCAATTGCCACATGGCATCAAGGCCGAGGCAGCCGGGCATTACTGGGTCATCAGTAAAATGGCAGTCGAAAAACCATAAATCAGGGGTAATATCCAGCTCGGCTTCTATGTAACCTTTATCGTGGGTGCCGCCGTTTTCTGTCATTTCAATGATGCGATCCATCATTAGCATATTACCAGATGGTAATGGCGGCCCATTTTCTCCGAACAGCTCACTGCGTCCAGACGCGATAAGATCTTCTTTTGTGTAGGATTTACGTTTATCAACCATAATTATCAGATAGCCTTATATTTAATGTAGGGTAAATAATAGAGTACACTTGTACGCTGAACAACTCCGATCAGACATTCTAAATTAACCTAACCAGCGAAGAAACCACGGGAATTTAGGTCGTTCCTGATTATTCGCTTGTGTTATACGTTCTTGTATCATAGCTAACAAGTGTGTTTCTTGTTGATCATAATAAGGGATACCTGTCAATAAAGGCAGTGCTTCAGAAACATGTTTGACTGACCATAAATGAAATTTTTGCGTTTTTACCGCCTCTACAATGGCTTGATTAAGACATAAATGATGGATGTTCGCTGCTGGTAGGATGACCCCCTGTTGACCAGTTAGCCCTCTGCGATGGCATACTTCAAAGAAACCTTCGATTTTTTCGTTAATGCCACCGATGGGTTGAACATAACCAAATTGATCTACTGCACCTGTGACGGCCAGTTGTTGATCAATGGGTTGCAGGGAAAGAGCACTTATCAATGCGCATAATTCGGCAAGAGAAGCGCTGTCGCCGTCAACTTCACCATAGGACTGCTCAAATACAATAGATGCAGTGAAAGGTTGTGGTTGATCCAATTTTAACTCGGAAATTAAAAATGCTTGCATAATCATCATGCCTTTCGCATGGATATTGCCACCTAACTCAACTTTGCGTTCAACATCAACAAATTCCCCATCTCCCATATGCGCCACGCAAGTGATACGGGATGGCTCTCCTACTGGATCAGGATGGCCGGGATACTCTAGCACAGATAATCCATTAATTTGACCAATGACCATGCCTTGAGTACGGATAAGAATCTGGCCTTTATGAATTTCTTCTAAACCACGTTCAGGCAGATAATTGTGACGCCAGCGGCGATTTTCCTCTGCTTGTTTAATTGATTGAGCTGTAATCTGATTTTCTTGCTGATAGAGTGCCGCAGTAGTCAGTTGCCGCTGTAGCCAGAGCATATCCAAAGGCAGGTGGTGTTGATCTTCTACATGGCGGGTTGCTTGTTGGACAAGCTCTGGCCAGGCATTATGATTCAATGGAGGTAATTGCCATTGTTGAATGAGTCCATTGATATAATTGCACCACAGGCTTAAATCCTGCTCATTATGAAATGGCATATCCAGCTCAAATTCGCCATATAGAGCGCTTTTTGCTAATTCAGGTTCTGTAGCCTGAAACTCTTCAAGGCTTAGACGATCTCCAACTAAGATCAGACGTAGCTTTAATGGCATAGAGGGGATAGGTAATGGTAACGGCTTGTTGCCATCTGGAGACAACCATTCAAAGCGTTGCTGAATAATCATCTGTTTCAGGCGAACCCACATTAAGGGCTGAGACAGTAAGGTACGTAACGGTAGAATAAGTACACCACCATTTACCTGATGAATCAGACCGGGTTGTAAGTGAATTTCTCCGTTGTGAGAATGGAAGCAGCCAAATAATTGCTCTGCTTCTATCCATTCACGATGGGCGACGCGTAACTCGGGTGTGAAATGGCCCGCTGTTGAGGGTTGCCAGCTAATTTTCTGTTGCTGTATGTGATAATTGCCACCAATTTGGGGAAGTTCTTTCGTGAGTAATGGACGAATAGACTCAGCTAAAGCTGACAAATAAATATCACATTCTTCGGCTTTCAATAGCATAAAAGGCTGGCGGGAATCCATCCGGCAAAAAAGTTGTAAACCACTATGTAGCCGTGATTGAACGGCTTCCATACTGGCAGACGCCTGTTGGGAAGCAGAATGAAAAAGCGCATCATAAGGAACGCAATTCGGCAGTAATGCCTGCCAGTCTAGTTTGTTAGTGGTCAAAGTGATCGCTGTATATTGTAAAGTAGGAAAGCGTCGATTATACAAGATTAAGATATAAACCAACATGCTTGAATGTTTGCTATTGTAGGCACTTTATGTAAAAAATAATTTTTTCAAAAAACGGATATTAATCAGTTTGGTTATAAGCAATTTACTAAAATAGTTGTTATGCTTATTTTTAGTTACGCTGTCACTGAGAAAGTAAGATGAAATATCAACAACTGGAAAATTTGGAATGTGGCTGGAAGTGGGCTTATCTGATGAAAAAGCATCAAGAAGGCGAGCCAATTACTCAATATATTGAAAACAGTGCAGCTCATGCAGCCGTTGATAAACTCATTGAACTTGAGAGTGAACCGGTAAGGGTACTGAAATGGATTGAGCAGCATATGAATCCTGATTTATCCAACCGGATGAAACAAACTATCCGCGCTCGGCGTAAACGGCATTTTAATGCGGAACATCAGCATACTCGCAAGAAATCCATCGACTTAGATTTTCCCGTTTGGCATCGCTTATCTGCACTTTCTCAGCGACGGGGTAATACACTGTCTGAAACTATTATCCAGTTAATTGAAGATGCTGAGCGGAAAGAAAAGTACGCCAATCAGATGTCCAGCTTGAAACACGACTTGGAAGCTATTCTGGGTAAGAAAGAGTAATTTCAGTTGTGATAGGTTGGTATCGCAACAAGCTCCTTAATAAGTTTGATATAAAATTTCACTATCGGTAAAAGAAAACCCCATCTGACAATGGGGCTTTCTGAGCGTTTGATGATTAATTATAATCAAGAAAGGCTATTATTGAGCAGATTGTGCTTGAGTAACAACCTCTTTAGTACCTTGGATTTCGATCTCTACACGACGATCTGGTGCTAGGCAGTTGATTAGGTTAGGTTTGCGAACCTTATCACAAGTAGAACCAGTGACTGAATTTGCTTTACCGTGACCTTCCGCGCTGATGCTGCCGGCAGGGATACCTTTAGATACCAGATAGTCAACTACACTTTGAGCGCGTTTCTGAGACAGTTTCTGATTGTAAACATCTTTACCGATACGGTCGGTGTAGCCTAAAACCAGTACTTTGCCCTGATTTGGGTCGATATTTGCTAACTCAGTATAGAGTTGATCCAGATTGTGCTTACCTTCGGCTTTCAGCTCAGAACTTGCAAATTCGAACAGCACATCAGAACGCAGGGTAAAACGTTTATTTTCAACAACGGGTGCTGGAGCTGGTGTTGGGGCAACAACCGGAGCTGGAGCAACAATTGGGGCTGCCGCTTCATCTTGGCCGAAGCGGTAAGAAACACCTACGCTCAACAGACCGTTATCAGGACGTGCACCTACTGAACCTGCATCCCCGATATTGTTAACCCACTGGTAATCCAGACGAGTAGCCCAGTCTTTAGTTATCGCATACTCAACACCGATAGCTGCCAGTGGAGAAACACCGGTGTCATGATTTTTCAGATGAGTATTGGTTGCGCTATAAGTTGCTTTGGAATCTGCCCGCCAAACCATACCACCCAGGCGAGTATAGATATCCAAGTCATCCATAATTGGATAGCTCAGTTTGGTTGCCATTTGGAAACCGTGGGCTTTGAAGGCACCATTATTGACGCTGCCTTTGTAAGGCATACGGCCTAACCAGTCGTAACCTATTTCAAAACCTAGGTACGGATTGGCTTGATAACCTAAGAAAGCACCCGCACCCAATTGGTTTTTGTGAGTAGGGCCATTACCGATTGCACTGGTATAACCGTTACCGTAGAAATTCACGTCGTGGTATTGGGACCAACCCAACTTACCACCGGTATACCAAGTGTTGTCTTTTGGAGCTGCTTGCGTTGCAGTTGTGAAAGCGGCCACTGCCACTGCTACCGCGATAGCTATCTTTTTCATTTTAACGCCTCGTTATTATCATCACCCAATAGGCAATTGGCTTTGGGAGCCTTTTTACTTACTGCCTACCCCATTAGGCTATTTCATTTGCCATTCTTTGTAATAAAAGCGAACACTGAGTTGTGTTCAAATTCTTCGGTACCGTTATTGTGTGTACGCTTCGAATTTTACGCATTTCCGTGTTCACTATTTATCCATAAGAATGGCCTGCACTAATTTATACCCGTCATCTTTCAAGTTGCCTCTTTGTTGGCTGCACTCACTCACCCCGGTCACATAGTTATCTATGCTCCCGGGGATTCACTCCCTTGCCGTCGCGATGCATCTTGAAATCTATAGGGTATAGTATCTTTTAATATCTACTAAGATAGGTTGTTAGCCATATTGATTAAAAAACTCAGTTAGGAATACTGCACTTCCATAAAACCGATGGACTAAACAATACAAAGGTAGTAAGTGCAGTAACCTTTAATGGTGTAAAGTCTACAACGAAGTTAAAAAGTTACAAGTGCCCCTTGATTAATAGAGTAAAAAATTTAAAAGATAATGTATGATTTCAAAAAAACTTTACTATACTTTACAACTAATCTTACCTTAATTAATTGATTTTAATTGTAATCAGTGGTTCTTGGTCTAAATTGGTTATTTTGTGTTATGAATATTGCGATAATGCTTGGTTTTTGTCAATGATAGTGAATGGAATGGATTTTTAGTAAATCTGATCGCGATTCAGCATGGTTGGTTTCTTTACTGACATCTTGTGGGCGCATAATAAAGCCCAGTGCATTACCTTTTTGTGCCGCAGACTGTAATCTTACGGTATCTTTTTCCGATAACATTGGTAACCAGCCAAGTACCACGCTGTAATTACCACTCGCCAATGCTCTTTCCATTGCTTCTACCGTTGTGATGGAGCTAATGCGATTTAATTGGATAATCTTATCTAAAGGTAATCCAGAGTTAATTAACCATTGGCGGCTCAGTTTCTTATGTGGACTAACCCATAGCAACCAGCGGGCTTCATTTCCTGATTGGCGTAACAAAGGTAGCAATATACGATTAATGGCTGCTTGGTTATCGCTATATTGGTTATCACTATAAATTAATTCACTCACTATACCCATCATCTTTCAAGTTGCCTCTCTGTTGGCTGCGCTCACTCACCCCAGTCATATCGTTATCTATGCTGCCGTGGATTCGCCCCCTTGCCGTCGCGATGCTTCTTGAAATCCATAGGGTATATACCCTCTTTACCCCCTTTCACTATATCTTCTCTTTTGGCTGAATTATCTTGTGCAGGTGAAGAGAGTGATAGCTGCTTTTTGGTTGACTGATGTTTAGAAGGGTAAACCCAAGATGATTGAATGCCCATAATGAGCCTCGCCACAATTAACTGTATTAATATACAGTATCTTCATACTAAGCTAAGATCAAGTCTATTTTTTCAAAGAGCTTCGCAAATATTGACTGTAAATGGCTGTAAACTCATTTAACCATTGGCAGATAAAATTGGATTGCGTATGTTTTTAATTGCTTGTTCCTGTTATTTATTTTACTAATAATTGGGACAAATCTATGGATAAGAGATTTATTTGCACAAAACTCATGGAGTGATCTGTATGTTTTTGTCTGAGGTACGTTTTACTCAACTCAAAAATGGTTTTTCTTCGTTTGGGGCATTGACAAGGAAGCCACAGTTCGGCGGTTACAGCCTGTTAGCTGATGGGATTATGTTCGCTATTATTGCTGATGGAGAATTATATTTAAGGGGAAATGGCCATGCTGAAGTATTATTTAAAGCCAGAGGAATGAAAAACTATATTTACTCGAAAAAAGGAGTGCCTGTAACTTTGCGTTATTATCAAGTTGTTGAGTCACTTTGGCAAGATCAAGAGTTGTTATCTCAATATGCGTATTTGGCTTATCATTACTCATTTATTGAAATGGTGGGTAAAAAGAAAGTGCCAGAGCGTTTGAAGGATTTGCCTAATCTTGGAATGTCTTTGGAACGTCAGTTATGGAAAGTCGGAATATGTAAAGTTGAAGATTTGCGGTTGTTAGGTGCGAAAGCCAGTTATTTAAAACTGCATCAATATAAAAGAAATTCTAATGTTAGTTTATTACTTGCTTTGGCTGGTGCAATTGAAGGATGTCATTCAGCCGTTTTACCGGTACAGATCCGTAATGATTTATTACGCTGGCATAAGGAATTGGCTTGTTAGATCTTTATCGTGAACAGCTAAAGGAAGGGGCAGTCAACTGCCCCAGTATGTCAATTTGGTTATAATTGATTAATTTGTTTAATGATATTGACGATTTTAGGTAGCAATTCTATTAATAAACTGATTTGTTGCAATACCAGTTGCTCTTGACTATTTCTTTCTGTCGGCGCTTGCTCAATTCTTTTCACTATGTTGACAGTTATTTGCTTAATTCTATCATCGTCTATTAATATCGATTTTAATGCTGTATCGACATAACAAACAGCATCATTAAGAATATCCAGAATAGCTTTATTATCCAATTTATCTCGATGTGCTCCCAGCGCAGAGATGTAACTTAGCATGGTGTGATTTAGGCACAATAGTTGGAATGCTTTTTCTTGAGAAGTCTGGTCACTTTTCGGCTCGGCAGACATATTTGAAATAACGGATACCAGTTCTGCATCACTATTATGGGCATCACGGCGGGCAATTCGATAGGTCAATCCATTATCTTTTCCCTGATAATATTGAACTAAAATGGCATCAAGGTAGAGGCAGTTGGTATTTATCGTTCGGTTTATCACTTGTGATAACTGGCGGAATTTCCAGTCTGGCCAAATGAAATTTACGGCTAACCAGGCGCTACCACAACCGATTAATGTATCAATAATTCTTGGTAATGCGACTTCAAAGCCTTCACCTAACAAATTGAAGCATAATAATACCAGTAATGTGATAAACAGGGTTGCATGTGCATATTGGGTGTTACGGAAGACGAAGAACAATACACCAGAAATGACAATTAACACCAGTTGCCCCTCAATAGATGGCACAAAGTAAAGGATTGGTAAGCCGATCAATACGCCGGCAACGGTTCCTATTATTCTTAGTGCCAAACGGCGGCGAGTAGCGCTGTAGTTGGGTTGGCAAACAAATAGACTGGTTAATAAAATCCAATACCCATGTTGTAAATCCAACAACTGGATCATGGTGTAGCCACTGCATAGTAGAACAGACATACGGATTGCATGGCGGAACAGGGCTGATTGTGGGGTTAGATGACGGTTGAGCCTTAGACAGATATCACGCCAGCCAGTCAACGTTTCGTCAGATAGTTGAGTCTCATCTTCTCTGTCTTTGGAAAGATTGTATCGTCCAGAACTCATGCTTGCTAATTGTGCATCAATCGCGCGCAGGTTTTTCAGCAAATTATATAAGGCGGTAATCTTGAGGTTATGTTTCTGTTGTTTACTGAGTTGTTGTAGGGAACTTTCCAAATAATTAAATGCATGTTCGATACGCGGATTGTGCTGGTATGGTTTGTGCCAAAGTATCGATTGAGCAATCTGTCCACATACACGGGCTTGCATAGAGAGAAGACGTTGAAAGCGGAACAGAATATCGCTGTAACGGAAAGTATGTAGTAGGTTCTGATATTGCACATGAGATGAACTTGCCCGTTCATGAATATCTTGTGCAACAAAGTAATAATGCAGAGTGTGGTGAGTTCCACGTTGGCGGCTATCGCCTTTCAAACGGGTCAATAGGGAGGTTTTGGCTTGATTTAGCGTGTTAACTAAGACACTGTTTGCCGTTGCCACATTAACGACGGATTGCTGGTATCCTTCTTCTATTATATCGGGATCAAACAGATTAGCTTTAGCATCAAGGTAAACTGCGAGTTGTTGGTAACAACGTGCTAGATTGTCTTGTAGTGGGCGAATAGGGAACAGTAAATGACCCGTTAGGGTTAGCAGGTTATACCAGATTGCCCCTGTCAGCAGTAATAGGGGTTGTTGATACCATAGTGGGAAAATAGACGAGCCGAGCATGGTATAAATTGCGATCAGCAACGCACCAAATGCAATAGTGGCATAACGTTGTCCGAGGGCTCCCAGTAAGATAAAACTGCAAGTGGATAATGCCAGTCCAATGGTAAAAAGCCAGGGATAAGGGAACAGTAATTCAATAGAGGCTGAAGCGATAAAGAAAGAAATCAGCGTGATCACGAGATTACGTAAACGACCAGTCAGACGATCATCAAGATCAGCGAGTGC
Organism: Photorhabdus africana; assembly: GCF_035181445.1. Lineage (NCBI taxonomy): Bacteria > Pseudomonadati > Pseudomonadota > Gammaproteobacteria > Enterobacterales > Morganellaceae > Photorhabdus > Photorhabdus africana. The sequence continues at coordinate 18,153 of NZ_JAXBVE010000040.1, read as the reverse complement.
TGCGGCAACAACGCCCAAGGTTAATGAGATAGTTATTTTAGGCTCTTTATCCAGAAACCAAGGCACTAGTGTTGTTCCAGCCAAGGCGATTAGGATACGGTTATAGTAGAGAAAATGACTGTTATAAAGAAAACGGCGCAGACCGGAGAAAACAGTTAGCACAAAATACCTCTGAGGTAATAATGATGGTCATAAATAACTATACCCTACGGATTTCAAGATGCGTCGCGGCGGCAAGGGAGCGGAGCGAATCCCCGGGAGCATAGGTAACGATGTGACCGGGATGAGTGCAGCCAACAAAGAGGCAACTTGAAAGATAACGGGTATATTATGATAAAAGGTTTATTAGTGATAAAAAACTCTTATAAGACATAATTCAACTATTTTTTAGGTACGGCGCTCGATAATGGAACTTAAAGCAACACAAATTGGCCAACGCCTTGCTCAGCATCCTTATAATCGGGTGCGCTTGCTGAATGCGGGTATTGAAGTTAGTGGTGAAAAGCATCAATACCTGATCCCATTTAACCAGTTAATTAATATTCAGTGTAAACGGGGTATCATCTGGGGTGAGTTAGAGTTTGAACTATCCGATGGACAAGCGGTTCGCCTTCATGGTACTGAATGGCAGAAAACTCAGCGTTTTTACCATTATCTGCTTGGTGAATGGCAGAAATGGGGCCAGGAAATGAGTGATATTAGTGCTAATGTACTGACAGCTCAGGTTAGTGAAATCAACAGAATTGGACAACAGAATCGCTGGTTGAAAAAAGTTGATTTGTTCCAATTACAACAACAAATTCAAGCAACATTTCAGGCTTTACCGCTGCCATTACAACGTCTGGAACAATTTGATCATTGCCGGGATGGATATCAAATTTGTTTGCGTTGGCTTGAGAATGGCGAAAAGTGTGTTGAAAAAATCAATCTTCAATGGACAGAACGTATGTTGGAGCAACACCGTGACTTTTTTCAGCGGGTAGAAGCATCTCCTTTAAACCTTTCTCAGAGTCTGGCTGTTATTAATGGTGAAAATTCAGTTCTGGTTCTTGCTGGCGCGGGTAGTGGGAAAACATCGGTGTTAGTAGCGAGAGCGGGTTGGTTATTACTTCTCCAGCAGGCGATTCCCGAACAGATATTATTGTTAGCCTTTAGTCATCAAGCCGTAAATGAGATGAATGAGAGGATTCAGACTCGTCTTGGTGTGAATGATATTAAAGTCAAAACGTTTCATACTTTGGCGTTGCATATCATTCAGCAAGGGAGTAATAAAGCGCTAAAAATCAGCGTGCTGGAAACAGATGGACAAAAAAGAAAAGATTTTCTGATTAAACACTGGCAACAGCAATGCAGCGAGAAGAGAGCACAAGCCAAAGGTTGGCGGGAATGGCTGACAGAGGAGTTGAAATGGGAAGTGCCGGAAGGTGAATTTTGGCACGATAAACAGCTTGCTAACCGTTTGTCAGATCGGCTTGAGCGTTGGCTGGGGTTGATGCGTATGCATGGTGGTAGTCAGAAAGCAATGATAGAGCAAGTTCAGGAAGAGTATCTGGATCGGTTTCAAAAATGTATTCGTCTGATGGGGCCTTTATTAAAGGCGTGGAAATCTGAATTGAAAACAGAAGGTGCTGTTGATTACTCAGGGTTAATCCATCAGGCAGTGAATATTCTGGATAAAGGGCGGTTTATCAGCCCGTGGAAGCATATTCTGGTCGATGAATTTCAGGATATTTCACCATTAGGGGCTAAATTGCTCACTGCAATGCGAACCCAAAATAGCCAAAGCTGTCTGTTTGCCGTAGGGGATGACTGGCAGGCAATTTATCGTTTCAGTGGCGCGGAGCTGATGTTGACTACCGCATTTGCTAATTATTTTGGCAAAGGTGCTGAATGTGTACTGGATATCTCTTATCGGTTTAATGATAGGATTGGTGAGATTGCTAACGAGTTTGTGCAACAAAATCCAAATCAGTTAAGGAAGTCACTAAATGGTTTAGCTAAAGGTAATAAAAAATCAATTGTTATCCTGCCAGAAGACCAGCTTGAACCTTTGTTGAATAAAATGAGTGGCTATATCACTGAGCGGGAAACGATTTTATTGCTGGCGCGTTATCACTATTTGAAACCTGAATTACTGAAAAAAGCAGCAACTCGCTGGCCTAAATTGAAAATAGAGTTTATGACTATCCATGCATCCAAAGGACAACAAGCGGATTATGTGATTATTCTTGGTCTGCATCAGGGTCAAGATGGTTTTCCTGCACCAGCAAGGGAATCGGTGATGGAGTGGGTTTTATTGCCACAGCCGGAAGATTTTTCGGATGCGGAGGAGCGCCGCCTTTTGTATGTTGCATTAACACGGGCGAAGAAGCAGGTATGGTTGATGCAAGACAAGAAGAATCCATCGGTGTTTGTACGTCAGTTAGAGCAGTTAAGTGTGCCTGTTCAACGTAAACCTTGAAATTTTGCGTTGGCTGAAATATTCAGGGTTATCATGGGATACCTTTCCTGGAGATCCCACTCTGTTTTTTCTAAGTATCTGATTTGGAGAAAGCACATAGTTACAGGTATATACCCTATGGATTTCAAGATGCATGGCGACAGCAAGGGAGTAAATCCCCGGGAGCATAGATAACGATGTGACTGGGGTGAGCGAGTGCAGCCAACAAAGAGGCAACTTGAAGGATAACGGGTATATATTATAAAGACTTATTCCAGACGTTCATTCAGATAATGTTGATAATCAGGCACTTGAATATCTACTGATTCAGAAAATAGAGGAGAACTAACAATAAAATCCGCAGACGCTAGATTAGTTGCAACAGGGATATTCCATACTGTAGCAAGGCGTAGAAGTGCTTTTACATCAGGATCATGAGGCACGGAATTAAGTGGGTCCCAGAAAAATATCAACACATCAATTTTCCCTTCTGAGATTAGAGAACCAATTTGTTGATCTCCACCCATTGGACCACTAAGCATATTGGTAAGAGGTAATCCGGTTTCGTTCTGAATCAGATTACCGGTTGTGCCGGTAGCGTATAAATGATGTTTCTTGAGTAAACTTTTATGTTTTTTGGACCAGGCTAGCAGCGAAGTTTTACAGTGGTCATGTGCAATAAGCGCTATATTTTTATAGGGTAACAGCGTGCGGGTTGTTAATTCCATGAAGATACCTTTGATAATCGTTATTGTGTTTTCGATCGTAGTGAGCTCGATTGATAACAATGTTTATCATATACATTGTAATAAATAAACAAAGTAAAAATATCGGATTTTAAGGAGTAAAAAATGAGTGATCAGCAAATTGCGGACATACTGAGACGAGTAAAAACTATCGCGTTGGTAGGTGCGAGTGAAAAAACTGCTCGTCCAAGTTATAAAGTTATGGCTTATTTACTTGAACAAGGCTATCAAGTGATTCCTGTCAGCCCGAAGCTTGCAGGACAAACACTGCTTGGGCAACGGGTGTATGCACAACTGGCGGATATTCCACAGGCTATTGATATGGTTGATGTATTTCGTAATGCTGATGCTGCATATGACATTGCGCAAGAAGCTATAGATATCAAAGCAAAAGTGTTTTGGTTGCAGCTTGGTGTTATTAATGAGCAAGCAAAAATATTGGCGGAGGAAGCAGGTCTGGATGTTGTTATGGATCGCTGCCCAAAAATTGAAATTCCAAGATTGGGACTCGAAAAATAATATTTTTCAGCTTGTAGTTATTTGGTTTCTAATCAATAGATGAAGGGATCCTGACACCAATATCTAATACAAACTTAAGGTGTTGGATGGGAAGCGGTGTCTGGGTTCCAAGTGTTCAAATAATATTTGAGCTGGATATTGAGTTTACTTTTCTAGACATCTTATAAAGTCTATTTTTACAGTTATTACAATATCTTAAGGTGATTTTAGTTGTTTTTATGGTTGCTAAGTTTTGCCAGAATCTACACTTTTATTGCTATAAGATATGATGCTTTTGTTGTGCCCCAGTTTTGACCCTTTTTTATCATCAAAAAATAATCTATTGATTTAAAAGAAAAATAAAATGTCTCCTGAAAAAAGGGTTTTTTCATTTTTTATCACTATATTCTTTAACAGTCAGCAACTTAAGGTTAATATGTAACAGTGCACTGCCGTACAGGCAGCTTAGAAACCCCACGATCTAACCCAACAATTGAACAAGAGTGCACTGCCGTACAGGCAGCTTAGAAAAAAAACGGAAGCCATCACGTTTAATTAACGTTGTGCACTGCCGTACAGGCAGCTTAGAAAACACTACAGAACGGTTTGCACATCCCCGGTTTGTGCACTGCCGTACAGGCAGCTTAGAAATCGTATCAGAACGAGAATGGCCTTTTGCCCTCGTGCACTGCCGTACAGGCAGCTTAGAAAAAAGAGTGAAGCCAGTTCCTCCTCCCGCTTGGGTGCACTGCCGTACAGGCAGCTTAGAAAAATCGGCACGGTAAAACCGGAACTGTCTATGTGTGCACTGCCGTACAGGCAGCTTAGAAACATTTACTCGAATCATTCCATCATTATCATTTGTGCACTGCCGTACAGGCAGCTTAGAAACGTATACCACATTGCAAGAACTGAGTTATCGGGTGCACTGCCGTACAGGCAGCTTAGAAATGATAAAATCAAAGACGAAAATAGCCCGGAAGGTGCACTGCCGTACAGGCAGCTTAGAAAAAATCATTTTCATCCATCGTCGCAAATCAGTTGTGCACTGCCGTACAGGCAGCTTAGAAAAAGGCCGCTAAGTTACTGGCCGCGATCGGTTTGTGCACTGCCGTACAGGCAGCTTAAAAGCGGGATAACTGCCTTAGGTTGTTAGGTCTAATATGGATGGTTAATTGCGCAGTCTTGGGGCCAGTAGTTGATGGCGGATGGATTCTGCTAGTTCATCGAGAGAAGGTTGCTCTGGATGTTCATCGGATGTTTCATAGGCTAATTGTGCTTCGGCCAGATAAGTATGTACAGGTTGACCATTGTCATCTTCCATCACAACGTGATACCAGGGAGCGGAACGTAGGGTAGTATTGGATGCAATGTCATCCTCTTGGGGTTGTTCCAGCGAGTATTCCACATCAATATCCACGATGACTCCCAAATAACCCAGAAGTTTGTGACGTACTTGTTGGCCGATACCGAATTTGCTGGCGATAATCATAGTCACCTCCAAAGAAGTCTTGTATTGACATTGATATAAGGGCAGTAAAGTGAATTACAAGAGCCGTACCCGGTAGTTAAAGTCATTTTTTGCTTTAAATTGCAAACGTGACTTCATCTATTTCAGGTTAGCTGTAGTAAATATAAAACACAACCAAGAGTCGCGTGCTTAACTATATATGTGAGCGATACCGCAAGGTGACTGGTTGATTAGGGGGTAATTATGATTAAATATGGGGTAACAATTTATGTTTATGGCCGGGTTCAGGGAGTTGGATTTCGCTATCAAACTTTTCGTTGGGCGAAACTTAATAGGCTGACAGGTTATGTCTGTAATTTGCATGACGGTAGTGTCAACATCGTAGCTTATGGTGATAGTGAACAACTAAATAAATTAATCCATTGGTTGGAGCAGGGTGGTCCTCCGGGAGCACGAATAGATAACTTTTCATCTCAATCCTGCGCAGTGGAGGATGTTGTAGATTTTAGCGTCCGCCACTGAGCTAATTTATTGATTAGATACATTTTACCGGTTTCGGCAGCCCGGCAATTTTAGTTGCCTGCTTTGCCGGCCCTTTGGGAAACAGACGGTAAAGATAGCGGCTGTTGCCTTTTTCTTCGCCATACTTTTGTGCGATTGCTTTCACTAACATACGGATAGCCGGGGATGTATTAAACTCCTTATAAAATTCCCGGATAAAACGAATGACTTCCCAATGCTGTTCAGTCAAAGTGATTTCTTCTTGTTCGGCGAGGAGTAAAGCTATTGCTTCTTGCCAGTCCCTATTGTTTTTCAGATAACCTTGCGCATCGGTTTCGATTTCTTGGCCTTCGAATACCAGCATAACCATTAATAACCATTAAAGAAAAGTAGCTGTAATTTAGCAAAAATCACTTCCATACCCAAGGATGGTATGCACATGTGAGGATAAAATAAGCCAACAACCATAAAAAAGGGTAAATTTAAGGCAATCGAACAGAAGGATACTTTACATCTGTCTCGGTGCTGTTTATAGTGCACGCCATTGCGGAGGGGTGGCCGAGCGGCTTAAGGCAGCGGTCTTGAAAACCGCCGATGGGAAACCATCCGAGAGTTCGAATCTCTCCTCCTCCGCCACTTCTTTCTAACCTTATTTTTCTAAATGATTTTCCTAAGATTCACTCCTTACTGTTACACATGGGTGTACCACATCGTTCCAACGGTGCTGGAGAATTCATTCATATGTGTACTCATCTTTATCGTCGTGGGCTAATGTATTATTTCCGCCGGAGAATACCTGCTGATTTGGTACAAGCTTGTGGAAAATCTGCAATAGTTCAATCTCTTAAAACAACCAACAGAGCTGAAGCACTAATATGCCTTCGCCAACTTGATGTGAATTTAGATCTAAAGTTTGCAGAAGCACGACTTGGGTAAGGTAGGGATGTCAAATTCACTATCATTGTAAGTTTCAAAAGTTTTACCAGAGTTTTTATATAATCTTTATTAGTCGAATCCGCCACTTTAATAAATTTTTTGACTGGTAGGTAAATTTAGTTATAAATAGATTGAATAATTGACCGTGAAGAATATTGGACGACAAAATGTCCAATGGATTATTTAAAGAAATATGAAATTATTTATATACCCTATGGATTTCAAGATGCATCGCGGCGGCAAGGGAGTGAATCCCCGGGAGCATAGCAAACGATGTGACCGGGGTGAGCGAGTGCAGCCAACAAAGAAGCAACTTGAAAGATGACGGGTATATACTCTATTCTGCTGGAATTGTAATAGGTTCCTTGTTAACAAAAAAAGGATTATCACCGGCTACACCTGAATACATTCTTAAAATATCTTTGCCATTATTACGGTCATTCACGGTGATAGCGCTCATTTTTATTCACTTCACTCAGATATTATCAATTGGCTTCATCATGATTTAGCGTTTTACGATAGGGTTGGGGTGTGGGCTATCTTCCCCTTTATTACTCGGGATAAGTTTACATGGTCATCCTGAACTATCTGGAGTTGACTTAAATGGACCGGCGTCTCCGGGACATAAATATAAAATGGCATACCCGAAAATGAATCATCCTCTCCATTATCAATAATCGCATTTTCCCGTACTTAGGCTCCCTATTTCAGAAACAACCTCTTCAATAACTTTCATACCATCAAAAAGAGCAAAAAAACATGCCAGCTTTATCACGTAGGATAAGGCCTTTTCATTTTCATACTTATTATCCTGCAAAATCTATAATTAACCCGCGTGTTATTCCGCAATATCATGAATATGACGTGGCTTAATTGAATGTATTCTCATTTGCATAATCTGACTGATAACCATTCTCTTTTTTACCCATCCAATCAGGCACGGTTTATTTATGATTTAGTGAATTGAAAAATAATATAAATTTAAAAATATAACCGAGCTTTATCGTGCTGAATGGTCTTAATGATAACAAAATAAATTAAGTCGCTATCATTTTATAAAAACAAACACAACTTTATTGTGAAAAAATCGTTAAGGCTGTTTAGGTTTGGTTTATATATTATCTGTTTTTGCCATCATATGTCAGGTTTTATGACTAAATAGTCTTGAACAAAAAGTGCTATTTGATAAAAAATGTCTTGATTTTAGATAAATCAGTTTACAAAATCGCCCTGGTTAGGAAATGATCTGTCCGGTTAATGTGTTTATTTATGGCGGCGGATCTTCTCGGTGTTCTCTTATTTACTGCCCGGTTAACTGCCTGCTCTGAAATATCTGAATCCGTTCTTTGTTCCTGAAATTTATCGGGCATGACCCCCATGCCTGGCGTTATTTTTTATTGCTGAGGAGCCGATGATGGCCCAGAGTTTTCAAAACGAAATCCCCAAAGCACGGGTGAATATTAAATTGGATTTGCATACCGGTGGTGCACGGAAAAAGGTTGAACTTCCGCTGAAATTATTGGTGATGGGCGATTACAGTTATGGCCGGGATAATCGTCCCCTCTCGGAAAGAGAAAAAGTGTCTATTAACAAAAACAATTTTGACAGCGTGATGGCGGAATTCAGCCCCGCGCTTAACCTGACGGTTCAAAATACCCTGGCTGAAAATGGCGGCGAAGAAAATATCGCCCTCATTTTCCAGCAAATAAAGGATTTTGATCCTGAGCAAGTGGCCCGCCAAATTCCCCCACTGCGGGCGTTACTTTCTATGCGTAATTTATTGCGCGATCTGAGATCCAACCTGCTTGACAACGCTACCTTTCGCCGGGAGTTGGAGCACATTCTCCAGGATGACACGTTGAACGATCAATTGCGGGCTGAACTGGCGGCGCTGGCACCGAAAACCCGCTGATGATGACCGTATTTTAGTCAGGAGAGAAGTGATGACTGTACAAGAACAAACCGCTTCTGCCGCGGCAACCACACCCTATGCCGAAGGCAGTGTTTATCAATCCTTGTTTGAAAAAATCCATTTACAGCCGGTCGAACGACTGAGTGATATCGACCGCTTTCAGTGCAGTGATGCGCTGGCGGATGTCTCGGCGGATGAACGGGTGACCGCGGCGGTCAGCGTTTTTCTCACGCTGTTGAAAGCCTCGGCACGAAAAGTCGAGCGGCTGGATAAGGCCTTGTTGGATAACCACATCGGCGAGCTGGACCAGCAAATCAGCCGTCAGTTGGATGTGGTGATGCATCATCCGGCCTTCCAGCAAGTTGAATCCGCCTGGCGTGGTCTGAAATTTTTGGTTGACCGGACGGATTTTCGTCAAAACGTCAGCATTGACCTATTGGATGTGACCAAAGACGACTTACGGCAGGATTTTGACGATGCGCCGGAAATTGTGCAAAGCGGCTTCTATCTCCACACTTACATTCAGGAATACGATACGCCGGGTGGTGAACCTGTCGGCTCGGTGATTGCCAATTACGAATTTGATGCTGGCTCACAGGATATTGCCCTGTTGCGTCATATCGCCAAAGTATCAGCCGCGGCGCATATGCCCTTCATTAGCGCAGTCGGGCCCGCCTTTTTTGGTAAAAAAACCATGGAAGAAGTGGCGGCGATTAAAGACATCGCCAGCTACTTTGACCGTGCTGAATACATCAAGTGGCAGGCGTTCCGCGACAGCGACGATGCCCGTTATATTGGCCTGACGATGCCCCGTGTACTCGGGCGCTTGCCCTATGGCCCGGATACCGTGCCGGTACGCACCTTCAACTATGTCGAAGAGGTCACCGGGCCGGATCACAATAAATATTTGTGGACCAATGCCGCATTTGCGTTTGCCGCCAATCTGGTCAGGAGCTTTGTCAGCAATGGCTGGTGTGTGCAGATCCGCGGGCCGAAGGCGGGGGGCGCGGTCACGGATTTACCGATCCATCTCTACGATCTGGGGACCGGTAATCAGGTCAAAATTCCATCAGAAGTGATGATCCCGGAAACCCGCGAGTTTGAATTCGCGAATCTGGGGTTTATGCCGCTTTCGTACTACAAAAACCGCGATTATGCCTGCTTCTTTTCGGCCAACTCGGCGCAAAAACCAGCGTTGTACGACACCAATGAAGCCACGGCCAACAGCCGTATCAATGCGCGTCTGCCCTATATCTTTCTGCTGTCACGGATTTCTCACTATTTGAAGTTAATCCAGCGAGAGAACATCGGCACCACCAAGGACAGGCGTCTGCTCGAAATTGAGTTGAACAACTGGATCAACACGCTGGTCACTGAGATGACCGATCCTTCAGACGATGTGCAGGCATCTCACCCGCTACGCGAAGCGCGCGTCATTGTTGAAGATATTGACGACAACCCCGGTTTCTTCCGGGTCCGGTTGTACGCAGTGCCCCATTTTCAGGTGGAAGGACTGGACGTCAATCTGTCTCTGGTTTCTCAGATGCCGAAAGCCAAGGGGTAACAACATGAAAATTGATCGTCCGTTATGGGTGACGGGCACTATCCTGTCGCCCCAACAGTTTCAGCAACAGGCCCGCTGGGAGGCGTATGCCCGTGAATGTGTTGCCCGACTGGGGGGGCTGCCTCCCTGGGGGGTGCTGACTGCCGTGTTTGATACAGACACCCTGGCCCTGGGGCAATTAAAAGCCAATCACTTGTGTGTGCGTTTTGCTGATGGATCGCTGATTGACACCGATCAGGCGGATCGCTTACCCCCGGTGCTGGAACTGGCGACAGTGTTGTCGGCGGAGACGCAACAGGCCACCGTCTTACTGGCGTTGCCGCACACTTACGCGAACGGGGGGAATTGCCTTAAACCCGATGAACAGGCTGACCGTCCGGTGCGTTACCGGCAGGAGTGGGTGCCGGTACAGGATGAATTCAGTGACCGCAATGAATCGATGGCGGTGGCCCGTTATGCCGTGTCGCTGCGCGTTGACGGGATGGAAAACGGCCAGTATCTCACCTGTCCCGTTGCCCGCTTGTTACGTGACGCTCAGGGAAACTGGGCCTTTGACAAACAGTTTGTGCCGCCGTTACTGCGGCTGAGTGCGAATGCTGGGCTGATGGACCGGCTCGATCGATTGCTGACGCAGTTGCGGGCTAAACAGGCCCGGTTGATGGGCATGCGCCGTGAGAGTAACGAGCGGATGGCGGATTTTGCCGTGGCGGACGTCTCATTGTTTTGGCTGCTCAATGCGCTGAACAGCTATGAACCGGTACTGCGTGATTTTCGGGCGCACGGGGAGGTGCACCCGGCGTTGTTTTACCGTGAAGCGGTCAGGCTGGCGGGCAGTTTGCTGACATTTTCGCTCGATCATGACGCCGGGGGTATTCCGTGTTATCAGCACGATAACCTGACGGCGGTGTTGCCGCCGCTGTTTGACTTGCTCAGTCAATTACTGGAAATCAGCCTGCCGTCGCGGATGGTCGCCATTGAGCTGAAAAAATCGGCACAGCAATGGACCGGGACGCTCCACGATGCCCGCTTGCGTGAAGCGGCGGATTTTTATCTTTCGGTTCGCGCTTCAATCCCGGCGCACCAATTGCAGACCCGGTTCCCGTTGTTGTGTAAAGCCGGGGCGCCAGATGAAGTTAACCAGATGATTAACCGGGCGTTGACGGGTATCCCGTTGGTGGCGCTGAGCCAGGTCCCGGCGGCGGTCCCGTTGCGGTTGGAGAACCAATATTTTGCTCTTGATCTGACCCATCCATCCGCGAAAGCCATGCTGGCGGCAGGGACTTGTGCCTTCTACGTGCCCAGTGTGCTGGACGATATTCAACTTGAACTGTTTGCGGTGCTGAGAACATGAATCGATCACACTTACTCACTAAAAAATCGCCACTGGATATTGATGCTCTGTTGCAAAACAGCTACTTGCTGGTTACCGAGCTGTGCCAGGGCGTGCCGGTGGAGCAGGGGAGCGTGGTATGGCAACACTGTATCGACGAGATAGAACAGACGCAGGGGGCGCTGTCTGCTGCCGGCGTCAGTGACGCTGCAAGGGGACACATCCGGTATGCTTTGTGTGCGCTGTTGGATGAAACCGTCTTAAAACGGGCACCGGACGAGGGCTATGCGGCCTGGCGCGTGGCCTCGTTGCAGGCCCATTTCTTTGATTCTGCGGCGGCGGGTGACCAGTTGTTTGCGCGGATGAACGCGGTGCTGAATGAACCGACCCCGGATCGGGCGGTCCTGACCTGTTTTCACCGGGTGTTGCTGCTGGGATTCCAGGGGGATTACCGGGAGGACACGTCATTGATACGTGAACAACTGATAACTCGCTTAAGTCAACACGTCTTACCGTTCGACAGTTTTCAGCCCTCGCCTGTGCTGGTCGGGACTTTACCGTCCTGTGCCGGGTTGCGTTCCATTGGTGGTCCGCTAATCATGACGATAATCGTGCTGACCGGTGTCTGGTGGGGGTTGGGGCAGTATCTGCTCACGCGGCTGCCGGGGTGGGCGCAATGAGTGCGATGTGGCGACGGGCGCTATGGGGATGGGCAGCCGGGTTAGGGCTGTTGCTCTGTCTGGTCTGGCTCCCCTTATCGCCGGTGGGCCGATGGGTGGGAGTGGTCATTATCCTGCTCTTCACGCTGGTTGGACTGTTTTATACCGCGCGATCCCGGCGACGGGAACACCTTGACAGCCTGTCGGCCGTGCTGCCGCCGGAAAGCGATCGTCGCCCGGTCGTGCTGGTATGCAGTCACGTTCAGGACAGTCTGTTTGGTGAAGAACGGCTGCGTCAGACGCCACAGGGCTACTGGCTGTGCTTATCGCCGGGCACTTCCCTGTCTGATGGGGTGGCAAGCCTGCTGGCTGCCCGGCCCGCCTGGGGCGGCCAATTGAGCGTGATGGCTGTCATCAACCCGCAACAGTACCGGGATGAGATGGCTCTGGCGGGTTGGGTGCGGGAACTGCGCTGGCAGCTTGCTCAGGTGTGTCGCTGCCAGGGTATCCCGTTACCTTTAGTGCTGACCGGTTACTTAGCCGGGGCGTCCCAACGTCCTGATTCACCGTGGTTTGTGTGGCAGGTAGGCCAGAACACCGTCACGGTCTGGCGCAAAGGCGTCTCGGGTCAACCGCTGGCGGATTGGTTGGGTGAGGGCAGCGTGGCGGAGCAGGCCGCCCGTTTTCAGTGTGGGGTTGAACTGACCAGCTGGGCTGACTGGATGCAGGCATGCGTATTACCCGCTTGCCTGACCCCAGAATACGACCTGCCGCCTTGTCCGCCTCAGGCGATGGCGCTGATCTTTGTCCCGGCATTACCGCAGAGGTTAACCGGTCATCTCTGGCAACAGTGGTTGCAAACCAAAACGGCGCTCAACAGCGCCGGTGACCCGATAAGCTCACCGGATACCGGGGTGCCGGTATTGCCCTTTCCGAACCCGGTATTGCCTCTGTTACCCATGAGATCATGGCAGACCGCCGGGCAGCGGGCTCTGGGGATGGCGTTGGGGCTGTTTATGCTGGCGGGGATGACCGCGCTGGGCTGTTCGGCTTGGCATAACCGGCAAGGGCTGCGTCAGGTGGACGATGACTGGCAGCACTATCACGCTGTCGCCATGACGGATGAGCGCGGCAAAGCGCAGGCGATGGCGGTATTGAGGAACGATGCCGATCGTCTTGAGGAGTATTACCGTAACGGGGTGCCGTGGCGTCTGGGATTGGGGTTGTATCAGGGGGCGCGATTACGTCTGCCGTTACAGGCGGCGATTGCCGGTTATCACCTTGAACATCAGGAAAAAAAACCGGTGACGACCGTGTTACCGCAGACGCTCAGTTTGAACAGTCTGGCGCTGTTTGATGTGGGACAGGCGACACTGAAACCCGGTTCGACCCCAGTATTAATCAATGCGTTGATCAATATCCGCGCCAAACCGGGCTGGATGATTTTAATCACCGGCCATACCGATGTGACTGGCCATGCCGCGAAAAACCAGGCGCTGTCACTGGCGCGGGCCGAAGCCGTCCGTGACTGGCTATTACAGACTGGCGCGTTGTCACCCGCCTGCTTCGCCGTACAAGGCGACGGGGCGACGCGACCGATCGCGACGAATACCACAGCGGCAGGGCGTGCCGCTAACCGCAGAGTTGAAATCCGTCTGATACCGAACGCGGTCGCCTGTCCGCGACCGCAAACGGTGCCGGGCGTTTCAGCAACAACGTCGCCGATACCGGCGACACCCTTGACACAACAACAGGAATAAACTTATGGCGATACCCGCTTATTTATGGTTGAAAGATGACGGCGGTGCCGACATCAAAGGCTCTGTCGATGTTCAGGGCCGGGAAGGCAGTATCGAAATTGTGGCGTTGGAACATGCATTGTATATCCCGACGGACAACAACACCGGTAAGCTGACCGGGACCCGTGTGCATGCCCCCTTGGTGTTCACCAAAGAAGTCGATGCCTCGACCCCGTATTTGTATAAAGCGGTCACCTCCGGTCAGACCCTGAAATCGGCGGAAATCAAGTGGTACCAAATTGATGATGCCGGTCAGGAGAAAGTCTATTTCATCACCCAACTGGACAACGTGAAGGTGGTGAAAGTGGCGCCGTTGATGCATGACATCAAAGATCCGGCCAAAGAGAAGCACAACCATCTGGAACGCGTTGAGTTCCGCTACGAAAAAATCACCTGGACTTACAAAGACGGCAACGTCATTCACTCTGATTCCTGGAGTGAACGTTCGACGGCGTAACGTCCACTGTTTTTTATTTTTTATCGTTTAGAGGCAGGTGGGGCTATTGGCCCCGCCTGGGACAAAAACACCCGAAATAATGAAAAATCATGACCTTATGGGCTTCGGTATACGGCTATGGGCGGTAGCGTATCCGGTGTCATAACAGAGGTACAGGATGGAGCAAACTGTCATGGAAAATCCGTCAGCTATTTTACTTCGTCGGTTAAATCCCTATTGTGCGCAGGCGCTGGATGCGGCGGCGGTACTTTGCCGGACACGGGCACAGGGTGAAATTACGGTGGAGCACTGGTTGCTCAAGCTGCTTGAAATTGGGGAAGGCGATATTACCGTGATTGCCCGGCATTATCAGTGGGATATGAACACGCTGTGGCAGGCACTCCTGGCGGCGCTGGATCGCCTGCCACACAACATTAATCATCAACGCCCGCGGTTGTCAGATCGCCTGTGGCGTTTATTACAGGTTGCCTGGGAAGTGGCTGCTCAGGAGGAGGGCAATGAATGTATTCGTTCGGTGCATCTGTTGCAGGCACTGCGCGGTCAGCCGGACGGGGTGCAGGCTCATAATGTCTGGCCGTTACTGAGCGTGAGCGTGACACAACTGCAACGTCTGCGCCCGTTGTTGGATCGCCACTCAGACGAGTGCCCGGAGAATTTGACTGAGGCAGAATCAGCTGTTGACTTGGCGGAGACCGACGCAGATAACCCCGGACTCAATCCTCACGCGTTATCTCCGGCTTTGCAAAGCGTGTTGGATAAATTCACGCGGGATATCACTGCCTGCGCCGCTGAAGGCGACATTGATCCGGTCTTTGGCCGTGATAATGAAATTCGCCAGATGATCGACATCTTATCGCGACGGCGTAAAAACAACCCAATCCTGGTGGGTGAGCCGGGCGTGGGGAAAACGGCGTTGGTGGAAGGGTTAGCATTGCGCATGGCTGAAGGCAATGTCCCCGATAGCCTGAAAACCGTCAGTATCCGGGGGCTGGATCTGGGCTTATTGCAGGCGGGTGCCGGGGTGAAAGGCGAATTTGAGCAACGCCTGAAAAACGTGATTGAGGCGGTACAACAATCCCCCCTCCCCATCGTGTTGTTTATTGATGAAGCACACACGCTGATTGGCACGGGTAATCAGGCGGGCGCCGCCGATGCGGCTAACTTGTTAAAGCCGGCGCTGGCACGGGGAGAATTACGCACAATTGCCGCCACCACCTGGTCGGAATACACGCAATATTTTGAACGGGATGCGGCACTGGCGCGCCGTTTCCAGCCGGTGAAAGTGGATGAACCGGACGATGAGACGGCTTGCCTGATGCTGCGCGGACTGAAAACCCGTTATGCCCGTCATCATGGCATCCACATTCAGGAGGCGGCGGTCAAAGCCGCTGTCACCTTATCCCGCCGTTACCTGACCGGGCACCAGCTGCCGGATAAAGCGGTGGATCTGCTCGATACCGCCGGTGCGCGGGTGCGGATGAGTCTGGACACCGTACCGGAGGCGTTGACGCAACTCCAGTCTCAATTAACGGCACTGGAGATAGAGCAACAGGCGATCCGGGAAGACAGGGCACTGGGGCATGCTCATCACGCTGACCGTCTGGCGCAGATTGAGGTACTGCGCAATGCACTGTGTCGGCAACAGCAACAGCGGGATGAACAGTATCAGCAGGAAAAACAGCTCACGCAGCAGTTACTGGCGATCCGTCAGGACAGCAACCGGCAGGATGAACTGGCCGCGTTACAACAACGACTGGACACCCTGCAACAGGGGAAGCCGTTGCTCTCGCCGGATGTGGATGTGCGTACCGTGGCAACCGTGATTGCTGACTGGACGGGCATCCCGTTAAGCAGCGTATTAAAAGACGAACAAACCGGCCTGCTCCACTTAGAACAGCATTTGGGCGAACGCGTTATCGGTCAGACGGCGGCGCTGTGGGACATTGCTCAACGTTTACGGGCCGCTAAAACGGGTCTGACACCGGAACAGGGGCCATTGGGTGTCTTCCTGCTGGTTGGGCCAAGTGGGGTAGGGAAAACCGAAACGGCGCTGGCATTAGCGGATAGCTTGTTTGGCGGGGCGCGTTCACTGATCACGATCAACCTGTCGGAATATCAGGAACCGCACACGGTTTCCCAACTGAAAGGTTCACCACCGGGTTATGTGGGATATGGTCAGGGCGGGATACTGACAGAAGCGGTCCGTCAACGTCCTTACAGCGTAGTGCTGCTGGATGAAGTGGAAAAAGCCCATCGTGACGTGCTTAACCTGTTCTATCAGGTATTTGATCGCGGTTTTATGCGTGATGGTGAAGGGCGTGAGATCGATTTTCGCCATACCGTGATGGTGATGACGTCGAATCTGGGCAGTGATCACTTGATGGCGCTATTGGCGCAACAGCCTGACGCATCGAATGCTGCGTTGCATGAACTGCTGCATCCTGTGCTGCGGGATCACTTCCAGCCCGCCCTGCTGGCCCGCTTTCAGACGGTGATTTACCGCCCGTTATCGGCTGAGGCACTCAGACGTATTGTGGACATCAAACTGGGGCAGGTGACCCGGCGACTCAATACCCATTATGGCCTGACCTGTCAGGTGGAAAGCGCCCTCGGTGACACGCTGGTCAGCGCCTGCCTGCTGCCGGACAGCGGTGCCCGCAATATCGACAGCTTGCTCAACCAGCAAATCTTGCCGGTGTTATCACAGGCGCTGCTGGAACGTCTGGCCCATCACGCTAAACCGGCTGGGGTGATATTGGGCGCCGATGAAACCGGTGAGATCACCCTGACATTCACTGAAACAGAGAAAACGGAGAGCCCGCCATGAGCAACGCTACCCCGGCGATCATCTTTGATCACAGCCGTTACAAACTGAAAGTGTGGAAAAATACCGCGCCGCTGGATGTGGTGGCGTTTAGCGGGCAGGAAGGCTTAAGCCAGCCTTTTCGTTACGCGATTGAATTCACCAGCCCGGTGAAAGAGATCAAACCGGCGCAGATGCTGATGCGGGACGCGGCGTTTACCCTGACATCACCGGCGTTCAATCCGGGGATGCGGGGCATGCCGGTGATACCGCCGGCACCGCTGCGCACGATCTACGGCGTGATCAGCGAATTTAAACTGTTATCCACCTCGCGGGATGAAAGCCGTTATGAAGTGACTCTGGAGCCGCGGCTGGCGTTGCTGTCGAGAAGCCGCCAATTCGCTATTTATCAGAAGATGTCGGTACCGGAAATCGTGGAAAAAATCCTGCGTGAACGTCACGGCTTTCGGGGGCAGGATTTCTTATTCACCCTGGCGTACCCCTGCCCGAAGCGGGATCAGGTGATGCAATACGGCGAAGACGACTTGCGTTTTGTGCAACGCCTGCTGGCGGAAGTGGGGATCTGGTACAAACTGACGGCGGATGACCGGCTGAAAATCGATGTGGTGGAGTTTTACGACGATCAGCGTTACTACCAGTTTAATGTCTATATGCCGGCTCGGAATCCGTCAGGCATGCACGGCGGGGAGGAAGACGCGGTGTGGGGCATGGAAACCGCGCATCAGGTGGTGGCAGGCAAAGTGGTGACCCGCGATTATGATTACCGTGACGCGCTGCCGCAGTACGGTATGGATGCCGAAGTGGATGTGACGCGGGGCGATGAGACCCTGTATGGCGAAGCGTACCATTACCTGGATAACAACTACCGGGTACTGGGCAACCGTTACGACCTGGATCCGGCAGTGGAAAGCGGGGTGTTCTACTCCCGGCTGCAACATGAGCGTTACCTGAATCGGCAGACCCAACTGCGGGGGTTGACGACATCCGCCACGCTGTTGCCGGGCCAGGAGTTGAAA
>NZ_JAXBVE010000039.1:0-41690 GCF_035181445.1 Photorhabdus africana | reverse complement strand
CAGCATAAAAGACAGTCAGGCAGCTAAACGTCGAAGAGCCATTTGGTCAGGGGAATTCCGTAGTCAACTTATTTTTGATTAAATTAAATACAAAGTGGAATCCCGCCCTGTCTGAAAGTCAGGAGTGACAGGGATTTTCACTCATTTAGGTAAGATGAGATACGCTTTTTCTGCATATGATAAAACAGTAGTTAAAAGATCCGTTTATGGTCTGTCAGTGTGGTTTTAAAGTCTGGAAAAAATAGTAAGTATATTATGAAAAAACAGGTAAAAACTTTAATCATTAAAGGTAAAAGTAAGTGATTAAAATTTTTTAAAAACGAGTAAAAAATTTGATGCTATACTGATATTGGAAGCGAAAAAATCAGGAAAAACTGGCTCTGAATTGATTAACCAAATGACAGCGTTAATCCAATAATAAGAGTAAAAACATTTAACAGGATTAATCGTATTAAAATAATTTGCTTAAATAAGAGATTTTACATGGTCTGTAAGAAGTTTACGAAAATTATGGGCAATCATTAAATAAGATTGATAAACCTTTAGGTTGACTAGATTAGCAGTATTAAAAATGCTTAAATAAGTAGGCATTGAAGATTAAATATTATTAGCATGTCTGTTATCTGTTCTGGTTTTAAAGTTAAAAAATTAAATACAGGAAAAAGAGAAAACTTAAACATCAGTTTAATGAGTATGGGGAAGTTAAATACGGATCAGGAAACGAAAAAATATTAGGTTTATAAAAACTGCCTAATGAAAACCATCTATTGGATGCATTTTTGATTAAAAAAAATGGGAAAACTCTAGAAACGAGAATCGTTTTACAGGTTCCATCTTTTTAATATGGTTAACTTTCTCTTTTTACTTGAATTTCCAGTTTTTAGTGATAGCAAGTGCTTTTTTATCGATAATTAATTCATCTGAGGATTAAAAAAGTAGGTATCTCATTAATACCAGTTTTTTAAAAGTACAGAGTGACTGAAAATGATCTATTCCTTGCATAATCGTTTAAAAACAAGAATACAGAGTTAGAGGTTTTATATAAAAGGAAAAGTCGGATTTAACTCAATAGATACGTTTTTTATAAAGACAGTTAATTTTATTTAATCGAATCCAATTAACCATTAATAGAAAATTGAAAAAATAAGAACATGAAAATATTTTACCAAAATAGGTTGATGTTAAATAGTTTTCTCACCATTGTTTTATTAAGTAAGTTATAAATATAACGCAATAAAAAGAAGGGTAAAACGGTTAATGTGGTAGGATTTAACTTCTAAACAGAGAGTTTATTATCTGAAAAAATATAAAGGGGTATCTTTAACATCATCAGGTTATTTACTGGCATAATTTATACGAAAAATAAAGGGTGGTGGCTTATATACCCAATGGATTTCAAGATGCATCGCGGCGGCAAAGGAGCGAATCCCCGGGAGCATAGATAACGATGTGACTGGGGTGAGCGAGTGCAGCCAACAAAGAGGCAACTTGAAAGATGACGGGTATATATTTTTTCATAACTTAACGCGTCCTTCTTCCACAATATCCAGTCGTTTGGTTAAAAAGTCAGAGTCAGTTTTTTCTTGTTGTAAAAAGGAATTCCAACTGGGTTTAATCGGTCGCAGAATAATGATATCGCCTTCACGAATAATCTCCAATTCGTTCACTCCCTTGAAATCGAGGTCGCGAGGTAAACTTACAGCTCGGTTATTGCCGCTTTTGAATATTACTACGGTTCTCATATTGAGTCCTCCAGAAAAACTGATTTACAAGACCACCCGCGAGAGGGATATCAGTGATTTAAGACACAGCATTACGCTGTGCCTTAAATAGAATTTTTACTAAAAGTATTAATTTCTTAGCAACAGATAAATACTCTCTTCTCCGCGAAGAATGTTCAGCGCTATAACTGGCGGTTTAGAATCAATAACTTTGCGCAGTTCATTAATATTCTGTATCCGTTCATTATTGATCCCAACAATCAGGTCATTTTTCTGTAAGCCAGATAACGCCGCCGGTGAGTTTTGAGCAACACTATCGATTTTCACACCGTAAGTCCCTTTCACTTCACCATTGCTTAGGGTTGCACCTTGCAGGGCAAGGGTTAGATTCCCGGCTTTGGTTGTTTGACCTTCACTGTTTTCTAACGTAACAGAAACTTCTATTGGTTTACCTTTGCGTAATAAGCCAATTTTAATTTCTTTACCTGGTACCGTTGTGCCGATTTTGGCTTTTAGTTCAGCAAAGCTACTAATCTTCTTACCATCAACGGAAATAAGAATATCGCCGGATTTAATACCTGCTTTCGCTGCTGCGGATTTTGGTAATACTTCACTGACAAATGCTCCGCGCTGGGCATCAATATTGAATGCCTTAGCGATATCGGAATTCATTTCAGTACCTTTAATACCGAGAATACCGCGTTTTACTTCACCATGCGCGATAAGCTGTTCACTCAGGGTTTTTGCCATATTACTTGGGATAGCAAAGCCGATTCCGATGTTACCACCACCCGGGGCTAGAATAGCGGTATTGATACCGATTAATTCACCATTCAAATTAACCAGTGCACCACCGGAGTTGCCACGGTTAATAGAGGCATCCGTTTGGATAAAATTTTCTAATCCTTCCAGATTCAGACCGCTACGCCCTAACGCAGAGATAATGCCGGAGGTTGCAGTTTGACCAAGGCCGAATGGATTACCAACGGCAACAGCAAAATCACCAACTCGGAGCTTATCGGAATCGGCCATAGTAATTGCAGTTAAATTCTTAGCATCTTTCAGTTGCAGCAAGGCAATATCTGTCTGAGGATCGCGGCCTAATAATTTGGCTTCATATTCACGTCCATCATTCAATTGCACACGGATTTTATCCGCATTCTCAATAACGTGATTGTTGGTTAATATATAACCTTTGGCAGCGTCAATGATGACACCTGAACCAAGCCCTTGGAATGGGCGGGTACTTTCACGGCCCATTGGTAGATTTGGACCAAAGAAGAATCTGAATTCTTCAGGTATACTCTGTTCCTGTTGTACCTGCGTACCAGAAACATGCACGCTGACAACGGCTGGCAGGACTTTTTCAAGCATCGGTGCGAGGCTTGGCAACGCCTGATCGGCGATAACAGCAGGCAAAGCAGCATTGCTGATCGTAGGGACAGAAATTGCAGACAACCCGATACTGATTGCTAATGCACTAAGGAATAAGTGTTTTCTTTTCATCTAATTTTGTTCTCTTGTATACCTAAGCCAGAAGGCTAATTGAGTTAATTCTGGCAAGCTGCCATGGTTATTCTATGACTGTTAATTATTAAATAAAGTTCATCGAACAAACAGATTTAGCATGATTCTTTACAGGTATTTACATGATTGAAAAACAAAAAAACAAAACTTGTAGGTAGATAATAGATTTTACATTTGAATTAATGCCGTGGCACATCATGTGCCACGGCAGGGTATTTACTGGTTTTTTTCATTCATCGGACGAAACAGGCCGGAAGCACTATCGGAATAATCTCTTGGTGGCATTTTAACCGGAGATTGATCATTATCCGCTTCTGACTCAGTTAATCGATAATTAAATGGATTCTCTTGTGCTGGCATATTCGGCATCAGTTCATGAGAGCTTTTAGCCATATGCTGATATAACTGACGATAATCGCGAGCCATATTGTCGAGTAATTCCGCACTCCGGGCAAAATGACCAACTAATTCTTTACGGTACTCTTCCAGTTCTGATTTATTATTCTCCAGTTCAGTTTGTAAGGCTTTCTGCTGGCGCAGTTTAGTGTTACCAAAACGCATAACTAGCGCTCCGATAGCAAAACCAACCACCAATCCAATCAGTGCATACTCCCAAGTCATAGCTACTCCTTCATCGACATCGTTATTCCGCAGAATGTTTCACTTAATTATCGTCACTATAACCGTTAATCTAGTTAGAGTGGAATATTGATCACGATTTACATTTGCTTGTATACCCGTCATCTTTCAAATTGCCTCTTTGTTGGCTGCACTCGTTCACCCCGGTCACATAGTTTGCTATGCTCCCGGGGATTCACTCCCTTGCCGCCGCGATGCATCTTGAAATCCATAGGGTATATACCCGTCATCTTTCAAATTGTCTCTTTGTTGGCTGCACTCGCTCACCTCGGTCACATAGTTTGCTATGCTCCCAGGGATTCATTCCTTTGCCGCCGCGATGCATCTTGAAATCCATAGGGTATAGATCTTATTGTAGACAAGTGATCCGGTAATAAGGTCAATCTGAATCATAAAAACGATAAAAAACGGGCGATTATTTTAAGGATTGTTATTGTCATGCCATCATTGATTACCCCTTCATCATGTTATCAAAAAGCCCTTTCTGAGGGCAAATACCAACCAGATGATGTTCAGCGTCAAGTTGTAGCTCAATTGGATACCATTCACCATGCTCTGATTAATGTTTCTCCCGGCAATCCCGTGAGGCGACAAAGCTTGAAAGGGCGTCTGAGTAAACTGTTAGGAAAAACGACGTCAATGAGCTGTGCGCCTGTTCAAGGGCTTTATATGTGGGGCGGCGTTGGTAGAGGGAAAACTTGGTTAATGGATATGTTTTACCAGAGTTTACCCGGTGAAAGAAAATTACGTTTGCATTTCCATCGTTTTATGCTGCGGGTACATGAAGAATTAACGGTATTACAAGGGCATGAAAATCCGCTGGATATTGTGGCGGATGGTTTTAAAACGGAAACAGATGTACTTTGCTTTGATGAATTTTTCGTCTCCGATATTACTGATGCTATGATTCTTGGTACATTGTTGGAAGCGCTGTTTGTCAGGGGGATTACCTTGATTGCAACGTCAAATATTCCTCCTGATGAACTCTATCGTAATGGTTTACAGAGAGCTCGCTTTTTGCCTGCTATTGAGCAGATCAAAAAATATTGTGACGTTATGAATGTGGATTCGGGTATTGACTATCGGTTGCGCACGTTGACTCAAGCTCATCTCTATTTCACACCGCTGAATGAAGATAATGAACGAGCGATGGATCGAATGTTTATTCTTTTGGCCGGTAATCGCGGTGAACAAGCTTCTATATTGGAAATTAACCATCGGCGGATGCCGGCAATTCGTGACGCTGATGGTGTATTGGCAATTGGATTTAACGTCTTATGTGAAGATGCGCGTAGTCAGATGGATTACATTGTTTTATCAAAACTTTATCACACGGTTTTGTTATATCAGGTTCCAGCGATAATGCCGGGTAATGAAAATGCTGCTCGTCGTTTCTTGGCGCTGGTTGATGAATTTTACGAACGCCGGGTAAAATTGATAATTAATGCGGCGGTGCCGATGGAGCAAATTTACCAAGGGGTGTTGTTGGTTTTCGAATACCAGCGTTGCTTATCCCGTTTGCAAGAGATGCAAAGTGAAGAGTATTTGAAATTACCTCATTTACCTTAAGTTTGAGTTCACTTATCTATTTCAGACGGAAAACTGCTTTTAAATATTCAAATGGGGGTCGATTTTTATTTTTGACTTCTCTATAATCTTGCGACCCCACGTTACAGCAATGTTTTTTTTCCCAAAAAACTTGCATATAGTGCCAGCATAGGCTATTCGAAGGGGTAGGTTTGCTGGACAAGAGTCGTGTGAACCTCGGCAAGTTTCTGAACCTTGAGTGTTCACCAACGTGTAACTTATTATTGGGTAAGCTTTAATGAAAACTTTTACAGCTAAACCAGAAACCGTAAAACGCGACTGGTATGTTGTTGACGCAGATGGCAAAACTTTAGGCCGTCTTGCAACTGAAGTGGCTCGCCGTCTGCGCGGCAAGCATAAAGCGGAATATACTCCGCATGTTGATACCGGTGATTACATCATCATCGTTAATGCAGAAAAAGTGGCAGTCACCGGCAACAAGCGTTCTGATAAAATCTACTATCACCACACCGGTCATATCGGTGGTATTAAGCAAGCGACCTTTGAAGAGATGATTGCCCGCCGTCCTGAGCGTGTAATTGAAATCGCGGTTAAAGGCATGCTGCCAAAAGGGCCACTGGGCCGTGCAATGTACCGTAAACTGAAAGTTTATGCAGGTAGCGAGCACAACCATGCGGCACAGCAACCGCAAGTTCTGGACATTTAATCGGGATTATAGGCAATGGCTGAAAATCAATACTACGGCACTGGTCGCCGCAAAAGCTCTTCCGCACGTGTCTTTATTAAGCCAGGTAGCGGTAATATCGTCATCAACAAACGCAGTCTTGAAGTTTACTTCGGCCGTGAAACAGCGCGCATGGTTGTTCGTCAGCCGCTGGAGTTGGTTGATATGTTGGGTAAACTGGATCTGTACATCACTGTTAAAGGTGGTGGTATTTCTGGTCAAGCAGGTGCAATCCGTCACGGTATCACCCGCGCACTGATGGCGTATGACGAAACTCTGCGTTCTGATCTTCGTAAAGCTGGCTTCGTTACCCGCGATGCTCGTGAAGTTGAACGTAAGAAAGTTGGTCTGCGTAAAGCACGTCGTCGTCCACAGTTCTCCAAACGTTAATTTTTTGTCTTTATGGCAATTATTTAATGTGCAAACCCGTCTTTTTGGCGGGTTTTTTACTTAATTATCCACACACTTCCCCCAAAATGTACAAAATCTGGTAAACTAGTGCCAATTTTTGCCTCATCCATTTGTCTGCCTACTATCTAAACGGTAGTAATTGCGTTGAAACGGTAATGATTACGTTGAAACGGTAATGATTACGTTGAAACGGTAATGATTACGTTGAAACGGTAATGATTACGTTGAAACGGTAAATTGTGTTGAAACGATAAATTGCGTTGAAACGATAAATTGCGTTGAGTAGCACATTCCGTATTCACCGTTGTGGCGCAGAAACATAAGGGATGAGAATGAATGAGTAAGAATAGTCGTGGTCGTGTGGGGCTATTCATTCCCTTTTTAGATAAACTTGGAGGTTTTCATGGCTGTCGCTGCCAACAAACGTTCGGTAATGACTCTGTTTTCAGGCCCGGCCGACATTTTTAGCCATCAAGTGCGAATTGTATTGGCGGAAAAAGGTGTCAGTGTTGAAGTTGAGCAGGTTGAGGCAGGTAACCTGCCACAGGACCTTATCGATCTGAACCCTTATCAGACAGTTCCGACTTTGGTTGATCGTGAGCTGACGCTATATGATTCCCGCATCATTATGGAGTATCTGGATGAACGCTTTCCTCATCCACCATTAATGCCTGTGTATCCAGTTGCCCGTGGTTCCAGCCGTTTGATGATGCACCGCATCGAAAAAGACTGGTATTCCCTGATGCATACTATTGAGGAAGGCAATTCTCAAGAGGCCAATACTGCCCGTAAACGATTAGCAGAAGAGTTGCTAGCAGTGGCGCCAATATTTAAAGAGATGCCATTCTTTATGAGCGAAGAATTCAGTTTGGTTGATTGCTATCTTGCTCCTTTGCTGTGGCGTTTGCCGGTGTTGGGTATAGAATTACCGAGTTCTGGTACTAAAGATTTACAAATTTACATGCAGCGTGTCTTTGAGCGTGATGCATTCTTAGCTTCATTAACCGAAGCTGAACGTGAAATGCGCTTGCAATCCAGGAGCTGATTTATGGAGCTGTCTCAAATGTCTCCCCGTCGTCCTTATTTGTTGCGTGCTCACTACGAGTGGTTACTCGATAATGATATGACTCCACATCTGGTTATAGACGTGACTTTACGTGGAGTTAATGTACCAATGGAATATGCCCGTGATGGGCAAATTGTGCTGAATATAGCGCCGAGAGCTGTTGGTAATCTTGAGTTAACCAATGATGAAGTACGCTTCAATGCCCGTTTTGGTGGTGTTCCCCGTCGGGTTAATATACCGATGGCGGCGGTTATAGCGATTTATGGCCGTGAAAATGGGGCGGGAATGATGTTTGAGCCTGAAGCAGCTTATAAAGATGAATATCTTTTTAAATCCGCTTCAGATCAGGATAAGGCTGATACCTCTGCATTTGCGACAGATAATCTGGTATTAGTTACGGATACATTGCCCGATGCTGAAGATAATAGTGGAACTTCACCTGATGATGAGCCACCAAAACCGACGAGAGGGCGTCCTGCTTTACGGGTAGTAAAATAAGCGTTAAAAGAGGGGGCGGGTTTGCCTCCTTATTTTTTTCAAATTCATTGATTAGAATTCTGTATTGTAGGCTTTTTCTAATTCCCAAAAACAATCTTCAGCTCTGTTTTTAGCTTTGAAATCTGTGATAGCGCTTAAGCTCTTTTTAACCTTATCTACAAATTCTATTTTATTCTCTCTGGTTGCCAGTTCTGGTGGGATTGTGCAGATATCAGCCAATGATATATTGTTTTCTTTATCTACGTTAGCAAGGACTTCAGCAGGATTATTAATTAATGCTAAGGATAATGCGTAGCGAACTTCTTTGGCAAAATCCAAGTGCATGCTTTGCGTTAATTTAAAAGCCAGTTTTATCCACTTACTATCACCAGTAGAAATGTTGTGAGTGATTTTTTGTTTGGCTCCTATTTCACCTAATTCTGCTACGACAGAATTGGTACCTCTATTCATAATTTCTTTATTAATATTTTCAGATGTTAAGGGATATGATAAAGCAAGTGCTGTATGACTGATAAACAGCATTGGAGATAATAAAGTTAAGATTTTTATTAGCTTCATTAATATTTCCAGTATTTATAGTTGAATAAGTATCGTGATATTTGTGTCGGTTAATTGGAATATTTTATTTAAAACTCATATTAATGAGAAAAACATTCCAAAATATCATGTATGACAGTAATAAGTGTGGAATGTTCATTAAATTCACTTACTTTTTTGTGTAAGGGTAATCCAATTAATATAAAGTATTGAACTGATGATAGAAAGAGATGGGAGCTGAAAAGCTCCCTTGGTTGATTAGATGTTGAGATAATCAAGAATGCCTTGTGCGGCTTTACGCCCCTCGGCAATTGCGGTTACAACAAGATCTGAGCCACGAACAGCATCTCCACCAGCAAATATTTGTGGATTGCTGGTTTGAAAGGGAATGTCTGAGTACTCTGGTGCGACAATGCGTCCTTGTTTATCCAAGGCCACTTGATGATCACTTAGCCAGTTCATGGTATGTGGTTTAAAGCCAAATGCCATGATCACTGCATCGGCTTCGAGTAGGTGTTCCGAGCCTGCGATAATTTCAGCTTGGCGGCGTCCATTCTCATCAGGTTGGCCTAATTGAGTCCGTACCATGTTTACGCCACAAACTTGACCTGAATGGTTGATTTCAATCCTGACCGGTTGCAGATTAAACAGAAATTCTACACCTTCTTCCTTGGAATTTTTGACTTCACGCTGGGAGCCTGGCATGTTGATTTCGTCACGACGATAAGCACAAGTAACCGAAGCCGCTTTTTGGCGAATAGCCGTTCTGACACAATCCATTGCAGTATCACCGCCACCAAGCACTACGACCCGCTTACCTTGCATATTGATGAAAGGTTGCGGCTGTAGGGCGGGATAACCCATCAAATGCCGGGTATTGGCAGTCAGAAATGGCAGAGCATCATAAACACCATCAGCATCTTCATTTGCCAGCTCCCCACGCATTGACTGATAGGTTCCTACACCAAGGAATATCGCATCAAACTGTTCAGTCAGTTCAGATAAGGCAATATCTTTGCCTATTTCAGTATTGAGCCGGAATTCAATTCCCATCTCAGAGAAAATTTCATGGCGGCGTATCATGACCTCTTTTTCCAGTTTAAACGCCGGTATGCCAAAGGTGAGTAATCCACCGATTTCCGGGTGACGATCAAAAACCACGGCTTGTACGCCATTACGGGTCAATACATCAGCACAAGCGAGCCCCGCGGGGCCTGCACCAATAATCGCAACCTGTTTGCCCGTTGGCTGAACGTGTGACATATCGGGCTTCCAGCCCATAGCAATCGCTTTATCATTGATGTAGCGTTCAATATTACCAATCGTCACTGCACCGAACTCATCATTCAGAGTGCAAGCGCCTTCACAAAGGCGATCCTGTGGACAAACACGACCACAAACTTCCGGCAGGCTGTTTGTTTGATGGGATAAATCAGCCGCTTCCATAATACGTCCTTCATTGGCAAGTTTAAGCCAGTTGGGAATGTAGTTATGAACGGGACATTTCCATTCGCAATAAGGGTTACCGCAAGAAAGACAGCGATCGGCCTGTGTCTGTGCCTGATTTGTTGAAAATGGCTCATAGATTTCCACAAATTCTATTTTGCGGATTTTCAGCGGCTTTTTAGGCGGATCGACGCGTTGTAAGTCGATAAACTGATAGACATTCTGGCTCATCTTGGCTCCTTATTGCGCTTGAATTCGCAATTCTGCGGAAGAACGACTGCGATGTCCCAATAGCGCTTTCACATCACTGGATTTTGGTTTCACCAGCGCGAATTTGCTCAGCCACTGTTGCCAGTTAGCAAGAATATCTTCACCGCGCTGGGAACCGGTCAGGAGGACGTGCTCAGTGATAAGTCCTCTCAAGTGTTCTTCGTGGATGGCTAAGGCATCTACTGCCAGTACTTCAACCAACTCTGGGTTAACCCGTTTACGGAAATCATCATTTTCATCCAGGACATAAGCAAAGCCGCCGGTCATTCCAGCACCAAAATTGATGCCAGTGCGTCCGAGAATACAGACAATACCTCCTGTCATATATTCACAGCCATTATCTCCGATACCTTCGACAACCGTAATCGCCCCTGAATTACGAACGGCGAAGCGTTCTCCTGCTCGCCCGGCAGCAAACAGTTTGCCTCCGGTTGCACCGTAGAGACATGTGTTGCCAATGATGGTTGCCTGATGGCTTTTGAAGGCAGAACCCACTGGTGGGTGTATGACAATGCGACCGCCAGCCATACCCTTACCGACATAATCATTGGCATCACCGATGAGTGTCAGCTCCAGACCGCCGGCATTCCAGACGCCAAAACTTTGACCGGCAGTACCATTGAAATGAATTTTTATTGGTGCCGCTGCGATCCCCTGATTACCATATCGAGCAGCGATAAAACCGGAAAGGGAAGCGGCCACTGAACGATCCGTATTACGGATATCAAAATAGAAAGTTTTACTTTGTTGGTTCTCAATATAGTTAGCGGCTTGAGCCAGTAAGTTTTTATTCAGTGCCCCATTATCAAATGGTGGATTGCTTTCAGTGCAATATAATGTTTTGCCCTGATGGGGTTCTGCTGTTGCTAAGAGCGGATTAAGATTTAGTTTGCTCTGTTTTGCTGAAATACCTTCCAGTACTTCCAACAGGTCAGTTCGGCCGATTAAATCAGTTAGCTTTTTGATACCCAATATAGCCATGATTTCTCTGGTTTCACGGGCGATAAAGCGGAAATAATTCATTACCCGTTCAGGTAATCCGTGGTAGTGGTCGCGACGTAATTTCTCATCCTGAGTGGCAACCCCGGTTGCACAATTATTGAGATGGCAAATACGCAGATATTTGCATCCAAGGGCAACCATTGGCCCAGTACCGAAACCGAAACTTTCAGCGCCAAGAATGGCCGCTTTGATAATATCTACGCCTGTTTTCAACCCGCCGTCAACTTGTAAGCGGATCTTATGACGTAATCCGTTAGCAACTAGCGCTTGTTGGGTTTCCACCAGCCCCAATTCCCACGGGCATCCGGCATATTTCACCGATGACAATGGACTGGCACCGGTACCGCCGTCATAACCTGCGATAGTAATTAAATCGGCATAAGCTTTGGCAACGCCCGTGGCAACAGTACCAACACCGGGTTCTGAAACCAATTTTACTGAGATCAGCGCATTGGGGTTGATCTGTTTTAGATCGAAAATCAACTGAGCCAAATCTTCAATAGAGTAAATATCGTGATGTGGTGGTGGAGAAATAAGTGTTACGCCGGGCACGGAATAACGCAGTTTTGCAATATACGGTGTTACTTTATCACCCGGTAATTGCCCACCTTCTCCGGGTTTAGCACCTTGCGCGACTTTAATCTGAATCACATCAGCGTTGACCAGATAAGCAGGCGTCACACCAAACCGACCGGAAGCAACTTGTTTGATACGGGAAACCTTTTTTGTTCCATAACGTGCGGGATCTTCTCCACCTTCGCCGGAGTTGGAAAAACCACCTAGTGTATTCATGGCTTCAGCCAGAGCTTCGTGTGCTTCCGGGCTTAATGCTCCGATCGACATCGCAGCAGTATCAAAGCGCTGAAATAGCTCTTCGGCAGGTTCTACTGCTTCAATAGGTAGAGGTTCACCTTTTGTTTTTATCGCCAGCAAATCACGGATTGTGGTAATTGGACGCTGATTAACCAAACGAGAATATTTCAAGTAATCGTTATATTCGCCACTATGAACCGCAGACTGTAAAGTGCTGACAACATCCGGGTTATAAGCGTGATATTCGCCGTTATGAACATATTTCAGCAATCCGCCCTGATCGAGTGGTTGACGAGCAAGCCATGCACGTTTAGATAAGTTTCGCAGATCCTGCTCGAAATCGCTGAAATTAGCACCGCCAATTCGGCTGACGACGCCATTGAAGCAGAATTCAGTTAATTCGGAATGTAAGCCGACAGCTTCAAATAGTTTAGAGCAGCGATAGGAGGCGATAGTCGAGATGCCCATTTTCGACATGATTTTATATAACCCTTTATTGATACCATTGCGGTAGTTAAGCATGACATCAGTATAAGGTTTGTTAATTGTGCCATTATCGACCATTTTGGCCAGAGATTCATAAGCCAGATAGGGATAGATCGCTGTTGCACCAAATCCCAGTAGTACAGTGAAATGGTGTGGATCACGGGCACTCGCTGTTTCTACTATCAGGTTGGTATCACAGCGTAGGTTTTTTTCCACCAAACGGTGTTGAATAGCGCCAATAGCCATAGGTGCAGGTATAGGTAATTTGTTCGGCGTAATGTTGCGGTCAGATAATACCAACAATACCGCGCCATCTCTGGCGAGTTGTTCAGCTTGGTCACACAATGCAAACAGGGCATTTTGCAAATTGGTTTCTTGTGGATTGAAAGTTAAGTCTAATTGTTCTGCGCGATAGTGTGGACTTTGCTGCGTGATTAATTGGTGAAAGTCAGAGTAGAGCAGAATAGGAGATTTAAAACTTAATCGGTGTGCCTGCCCCTCTGCTTCACAAAATACGTTCATCTCCCGCCCGATGCAGGTGGTGAGCGACATAACATGTGCTTCGCGTAGTGGGTCGATTGGCGGATTAGTGACTTGAGCAAATTGCTGGCGGAAATAGTCATAAATAATCCGTGGGCGGCTGGAAAGGACGGCAAACGGTGTATCATCCCCCATTGACCCGGTCGCTTCCTGACCATTCTCTCCCAAGACTCGGATGATTTGATCTAGCTCTTCGTTGCTGTAGGCAAATTGTTTATGATAGACCGCTAAGGATTGATCGTTCAGATCCCGATGACCAGCTTGATCTTCCAGTAATTCTTCGAATGGAGTCAGACGCTTGACGTTTTTATCCATCCATGCTTTATAGGGATGGCGGCTTTTCAAGTCATTGTCTGTTTCTTCTGCATGAAGGATGCGGCCTTGGCGGGTATCAATCACGATAAGTTCACCGGGACCAACGCGCCCTTTTTCTACCACTTCATCCGGTTGATAATCCCAGATACCGACTTCGGAAGCACAGGTGATTAACTTATCTTTGGTGATAACATAGCGGGCTGGGCGTAAGCCATTGCGATCCAGATTACAGGCAGCGTAGCGTCCATCTGACATAACGATACCCGCAGGGCCATCCCACGGCTCCATATGCATGGAGTTGAAATCAAAAAAAGCCCGCAGATCTTCATCCATATCAGGATTGTTTTGCCATGCGGGAGGAACCAGCAATCGCATAGCACGGATTAAATCCATTCCGCCGTTGAGAAACAGTTCCAGCATATTATCCAGCGAGCTGGAATCTGACCCTGTTTCATTGATAAAAGGGGCAGCCGTGTGCAGATCGGGAATAAGCGGTGTCTTGAATTTATAGGCTCTTGCTCGTGCCCACTGGCGGTTACCAGTGATGGTGTTTATTTCACCGTTATGGGCAAGATAGCGGAAAGGTTGTGCCAACGGCCAGCGTGGGACGGTATTGGTTGAGAAGCGTTGATGAAATAGGCAAATTGCCGATTCTAAACGTAAATCAGCCAGATCGGGATAGAAACGGGGCAAGTCTGCCGCCATGCACAGCCCTTTATAGATAGTCACCAGATTAGACAAACTGCAAACATAAAAGTCACTGTCGTTGATGCGTTTTTCTATTCGGCGGCGAGCGACGAACAAGCGGCGTTCTAAATCAGGTGCACGCCAACCTGCTGGAGCATTAACAAAAATCTGTTCGATACGGGGGAGGCTTGAAAGGGCTATTTCGCCCAGAATATCACTGTTGATGGGGACTTCACGCCAGCCAACGACTGCTAGAGTTTCATTTTGTAGCTCTTGTTCGATGATTGTCCGGCAGTTTTGTGCAATCTGAGGATCTTGGCTGAGAAATAGCATACCGACGGCGTAATTGCGGGCTAAATGCCACTCTTGCTCCTGTGCGACCATCCGAAAAAAGCGGTCAGGTTTTTGCAACAATAAACCACAACCATCACCGGTTTTACCATCTGCCAATATTGCCCCACGATGTTGCATTCTGGCCAGGGCATGGATAGCGGTACGTACTACTTTGTGGCTTGGCTCCCCTTCAATATGGGCTATCAGTCCAAAGCCACAGTTATCTTTTTCTTGAGATTTGTTATATAGCATAGTGTGAACCTCCCGAGGTTCTGTCCGACTCTCACAGAAACTCACAGACATTTGTGAGATTAATCTTTTTTACTGGCGTCTGAATTGCGCCCTCAATCAACCACCACTTGTTTATTTGTGATAAACAGGTGGTGACTTAAATGATATTGTGTCACTGCATAATTATGGTTCAGATGAGAATCTGACAGATGATTTCCAGTGACTTTCCAAGTTAACTAGAAATATAAATCAGGTCAAATATCACCGGGATAAGATAAAGATAGGTGATAAGTAAAGTTAATATTTTGATTTATAAGTATAAAAATTAATATTAGTGTTGTGTGATATAGATCATGTTAGGATTTTAATGTGATTTATATCACTAATATTAGTGTAATATTTGTTTTGTATATGCTGTTAAACTTTTATTTGTTAGATTTAAAATCTTACTAAGATTAACTTTGTAGAATTAATGTGTATTTTTGTTTCTTTATAAGAATAAAGTTTTATCTTTTTGGGGTTATTAAAAGAGTAGAAAAGAATTTTATGCTTATTTTATCAATGTATTTGATTATTTATTCATGCTTGGATTGTGCGAAAAGACCGGCAGGAGTAAAAAGCCAGAATAATGTTTGGGAAGTCATAACTAAAACTATTAAATAATACTATTGTTTTACCAGGTCAACAATTTCTGTTATTCCTTCAACGAAGTGGCCAGTCTTTTACGGTATGATCCAGAATGGTCATATTTAACGGGAGTTTTTATGAAATGAAGCTGCTCAGGGGCCTGGCCCAATATTATGTTGATTTAATGATGAAATTGGGGTTAGTGCGCTTCTCATTACTGCTTGCATCTGCACTGGTCATTCTTGCTATGGGTGTACAGATGGTAGTCACTTTTCTGCTTCAGGGAGGCGTGCAAAGTATTGATTTAGTTCGCTCAATCTTTTTTGGTTTGTTGATTACACCTTGGGCTGTCTACTTTCTTTCGGTTGTTGTTGAACAGCTCGAAGAGTCCCGTCAGCGATTATCTAAATTAGTTGAAAAGTTGGAAGTTATGCGTCAGCGTGATCGGGAGCTCAATCAGCAATTAAAAGACAACATTATTAAGCTTAATCAGGAGATCTCGGAAAGAGAAAAAGCTGAGCAGGCGCATCTGATATTATTGGATAAACTCAAAGAAGAGATGAAACACCGTGAGCAGACGCAGATTGAATTGGAACAACAATCTGTATTGTTGAAATCTTTTCTCGATGCTTCTCCTGATTTGGTCTATTACCGTAATGAAAATAATGAATTTTCTGGTTGTAACCGGGCGATGGAATTGCTGACGGGTAAAAGCCAGAAACAACTTGTCGGGCTGACACCAAACGATGTTTATGACAAAGAGGTTGCTCGCAAGGTAATGAAAACCGATGAAAAAGTGTTCCGTCATAATGTTGCACTCACTTATGAACAATGGCTAGTTTATCCCGATGGTCGAAAAGCCTGTTTTGAGCTTCGGAAAGTCCCTTTTTATGATCGGGTAGGAAAAAGACATGGGCTTATGGGATTTGGGCGCGATATAACGGAACGTAAGCGCTATCAGGACGCTTTGGAGAATGCAAGTAGGGATAAGACCACTTTTATCTCAACGATTAGCCATGAGCTTCGTACGCCTTTAAATGGCATTGTTGGTTTGAGCCGTATTTTGCTCGATACTGAGTTGACGTCTGAGCAAAATAACTATCTGAAAACGATTCATGTCAGTGCTATCACGCTGGGTAATATTTTCAATGACATTATTGAAATGGATAAAATTGAACGGCGTAAAGTGCAAATTGATAATCAGCCAATTGATTTTACCGGTTTTATGTCCGATCTGGAAAACCTCTCTGGGCTGCTGGTGCAACCGAAAGATATTAAATTTGTAATGAGCCCAGAACTGCCACTGCCTGCCAGAATCATGACAGATGGTACTCGCTTGCGCCAAATTCTGTGGAACTTGATTGGTAATGCGGTGAAATTTACGCAAAAAGGTGAGATTACTGTTCGAATCTGGTACGAAGAGGGAGAACGTTTGCTGTTTGAAGTCACAGATACGGGGATTGGTATCCCACATGATGAGCTGGAGAAGATTTTTGCGATGTATTATCAAGTGAAAGGCAGTCATGGTGGTTGTCCAGCAACGGGAACCGGTATTGGATTGGCGGTATCCAAACGTTTGGCTCAAAGTATGGGAGGGGATATTGTGGTGGAAAGTGAACCGGGACAAGGTTCTCGATTTACTCTGTCTATCATTGCACCTGCTATGGAGGAGAATCTTTTATGCAAAGAGGATACAGAAGATTATCCACTGCCAGCGTTGCATATCTTATTGGTAGAAGATATTGAGCTGAATGTAATTGTTGCTCGCTCGGTATTGGAGAAGTTGGGTAACAGCGTAGAAGTCGCTATGAATGGTAAAGATGCGCTAGAAGTGTTTAAGCCAGGAGAGTTCGATCTGGTCCTGCTTGATATTCAGCTACCCGATATGACCGGGTTAGATATCTCCCGGGAGTTAAGTCAGCGATATGCCAAAAAGGATCTGCCCCCACTGATTGCACTGACAGCAAATGTCTTAAAAGACAAAAAAGAGTATCTGGATGCAGGTATGAATGGTGTGTTGAGTAAGCCGCTTTCTGTGAATGCGTTAACCGCCATTATTGAACAATATTGGGGGGAACAGTCTGTGCATCATATGCAACCGAAAGAAGAGGAGTCAGGATTGATGAAAAAAGGTGAAGATTTACTTGATACGGAAATGCTTAACCAATACATCGAGCTCGTTGGGCCTCAATTGATTCGCAATAGTCTGAGTGTGTTTGAAAAGATGATGCCGGGTTACTTATCTGTTCTGGACTCAAACATGACAGCTAAAGACCAGAAAGGCATTACGGAGGAAGCGCATAAGATAAAAGGTGCTGCGGGATCGGTTGGATTGCGTCATTTACAACAATTGGCTCAGCAGATTCAATCACCTGATTTACCTGCATGGTGGGATAATGTTCAGGAGTGGGTTGATGAGTTAAAGCAAGAATGGAGAAACGATACGGAAATT
This sequence comes from Photorhabdus africana, assembly GCF_035181445.1. Taxonomy (NCBI): domain Bacteria; kingdom Pseudomonadati; phylum Pseudomonadota; class Gammaproteobacteria; order Enterobacterales; family Morganellaceae; genus Photorhabdus; species Photorhabdus africana. The sequence continues at coordinate 23,817 of NZ_JAXBVE010000039.1, read as the reverse complement.
TTGGGGGAATGGTTGACGGACGCTGAAAAAAAATAACCCCAACCGAGGTTGGGGTGCGCGAATACTGCGCCAACACCAGGGAAAACTTTTTACACGCCTATCTAATATATCTTGGGTTGCGGCGAGTAAATGAGGAATTCTCCGTACATCATACAAGTACCAACATAGCAAAGATAAGATTTTTTGTTACAAGATTCATTAAAATCTGTGATGAAGATTGGTGTTTAACCCCCTAAAGGGTTAAGCAATAATCTACTACAAATGGAGTGAGGTATGAAATCAGTTGCGGTTGTCTTAAGTGGATGTGGTGTATTCGATGGTAGCGAAATTCATGAGTCAGTATTAACTCTGCTTTCTTTAGACCGTTTAGGTGTTAAAACGAGCTTTCTTGCGCCTGACGAACCACAACTTCATGTTATTAATCATATTAACGGTGAAGAAACTGGCGAAGAACGTAACGTCCTACAGGAATCTGCCCGTATTTCAAGGGGAAAAATTAAGCCTTTATCACAAGCAAATGCCGATGAATTTGATGCCCTGATAATTCCTGGGGGATTTGGTGTTGCGAAGAATTTATGTGACTTTGCTGTTAAGACAGTTGATTGCGAAATAAATAAGGATTTATTAAGTTTGGTAAGGGCTATGCATAAGCAACATAAACCAATGGGATTTATGTGCATTGCACCTGTTATGTTGCCAAAATTACTTAATAAACCGGTGAAACTAACAGTCGGCAATGATCCTGAAACGGTTGCTCAAGTAGAGGCAATGGGAGGAGTTCATATCGTTTGTGGGGTAAATGATGTTGTTGTTGATTTAGAAAACAAAATTGTGACGACACCAGCCTACATGCTTGCTGAATCTATTTATCAGGCGGAAGAGGGAATTGATAAACTTGTCAGAAAAGTATTGGAAATGACTGAGTAACTGGATGCGAAACCCTTTTCAATTTTTATGGTACTGGCTTAAAAAAATCGTAATCTCAGTTATTATCTTATGGATAGTTTCTGTTGTTGCATTTTCATTTTTGCCAGTGCCGTTTTCCATGGTTATGGTTGAGCGCCAGATTAGCGCTTGGTTATCAGTTAACTTTTCTTATGTATCTCATTCTGACTGGGTAGGGCAAGGACAAATATCGCCAAATATCGCATTGGCTGTTATTGCGGCGGAAGATCAGAAATTCCCGCAGCATTGGGGATTTGACTTTGATGCTATCGGAAATGTACTTGAGCGTAATCAAAATAACTCAGGAAGACTTAGAGGGGCTTCAACGATTTCTCAGCAAACGGCCAAAAATTTATTTTTGTGGGACGGGCGTAGCTGGTTAAGAAAAGGGTTGGAAGCCGGGATGACCTTTGCTATTGAACTGGGATGGTCAAAAAGTAGAATTCTGACTGTTTACCTGAACATAGCAGAATTTGGTGATGGCATTTTTGGTGTTGAAGAGGCAGCTAAACGCTATTTTCATAAATCAGCCAGTAAATTGACGGCATCAGAAGCGGCTTTACTTGCAGCTGTATTGCCTAATCCACACCGCTATAAAGTTAACTCACCTTCGGCTTATGTCTTACAGCGTCAGCAATGGATTTTGCGGCAAATGCGCTTGCTGGGCGGGGTGAGTTATCTTGAGAAAAATGGGTTAATGAAAAATGATTGAAGGAAGAATGAGAGGGTATTCAGTTTGACGAGGGATGATGAAAAGGGTAAAACGCCAGCGCCAAAAAATGACGCGGCCTAATACCTGAATGTTTGACAGATTTATCGTGTCATCACTTTCAATCAATATATTTAATTTAAATAAGTAAATGCGGTTGTTACCCGCTTAACACCGTTAGTTTCGCTGGCAATTTTCGCTGCGGCGTTACCCTCTTGTTTGGTCAGAATGCCTAGTAGAAAGACTTCACCGTTTTCCGTAACGACTTTTATGTTAGAAGACTTAACCGAGTCACTAGCTAGGATTTTTGAGCGTACTTTAGTTGTAACCCAGGTATCTTTAGAAGCAGTACCTAATTCAACAGGTTTCCCCTGACGAATTTCATTGTAAACGGTGTGTGCTCCATCAACACGTGATGCTATCTGTTTAGCACGGTCTGAAAGGCTTGAGTCTGGGCTCTGACCTGTCAGTAAAACTTTTCCTTGATAGGCAGTGGTAATAATACGGGTTTGCTCTTTGAGCTGCTTATCTTTGTTAAGCGCATTACTGACACGGGCTTCGAGAGTACCATCGTCAACCTGTTGACCAATAGTGCGGGGATCGGTTGCGGTTTTAGTCGCTACGGCAGCAGAACTGACCACGACCGCACCAATACATCCTTGTAACATTACAGCAGTACAAATCGTAGCTAATAGGGAGAAAAATCGCATTATTGGCTCCTTAGTCATCCTGATGGGGAAAGAGTGTATTATCGATTAAGTCACATAAGCAGTTAACTGTTAGCATATGAACTTCTTGAATTCTGGTACTGCGATGAGATGGAATACGAATCTCTACGTCTTGTGGCCCGAGTAAGCCGGCAAGCTCACCACCGTCATAGCCAGTAAGGGCGACAATTGTCATATCGCGGGTTACGGCGGCTTCAACGGCTTTGACAATGTCACGGCTATTACCATGTGTGGAAATCGCTAATAACACATCGCCTGGCTGACCTAATGCCCGTACCTGTTTAGCATAAATTTCATCATGCTGTTTATTGCTTGAAATCGCAGTGATGACCACATTGTCTGCGTTAAGTGACAATGCGGGCAGGCTTGGGCGCTCAGTTTCAAACCGGTTAATCATATTGGCAGCAAACCGTTGGGCAGTCGCTGCTGAGCCTCCATTACCACAGCAAAGGATTTTGTTACCATTCAGTAATGACTGAACCATCATTATTGCCGCTCGCGAGATAGCATCAGGTAATGCTTCTGCGGCTGCAATCTGAGTTTGAATACTTTCTGTAAAACAGACTTTAATTCTATCCAGCACGTTTATAACCTACTCAGTATCATTTTAACGAGTGAACTCATTTTGATTGAAGGCATTTTGCAACCATTCAAATTGTTGACCAGTAATAGCACAAATATCAAAGCGACAAGAAGAGGTTTCAAAACATTCACCTCGTTGAAACAGCCAAACTGCGGCAGCGTGTAATAATTTTTTACGCTTGCTACGAGTGATTGTCGCCAATGCATCTCCATATTGTCCTGATTTGCGAAAACGGACTTCAATAAAGACCCAAGTTTGCTTGTCTTTCATAATCAGGTCAATTTCACCACCGTGAACTTTCACATTTGCGGCGATAAAAGATAATCCTTGTTTTTGTAAAAACAACTTTGCCTGCGCTTCATAGTTGCGCCCCAGCAAATGACTTGTCAGCTTTTTTATTTTCATCCTACTTTTTATTCTCATTCTGAAATGAGTCATTTGAATTGAAAGGCCGCTTGGTGACAAGCGGCAAGTTAATTAAATCGCAGTGATTTGGCCTTGATGATATTGCATCCATGAGAGCTGTCGGAAAATGGTGCAGTTTTCTTGAACAGACAGCATCCCGGAAGCACCATTGAGATGGAAATCACTTTGAAGCTGAACTTGACTGAATTGATTTGCTAATGACCAGGCATCAATACCCATAGCGTAAAGGCGCATCAGAGAGTAATCATTTGTAAATTTACTGGCTGCTTGCTGCATCAGTGGCAAGTTAGCACCAGCGATTAAGGGAATGTCACTGAATTGCATTCCTTCCATCTCTAGGCGGAAATCGGGACCGACGCCAGCCTGATTACTGCGGGAACTTGCGTAAAGGGCGGGCTTATCGCGGGAACTGATTGCCATATCAATCATTGTCTTAATTAGCGTCAATTCATCCAGGGTAGAAACAATATAAACCGCATCCACTGAGCCGCCAGTAGAAATAGGAACGACATCGGTGTTTATCTGGGGGATTTCCAGATCACCAATAGCGATTGATGTAGGTTGATTGTTTGTGACATTGATGGCTGTTCCGGTCAAGCGAATACCGGTACCTCTATTAATTAATTGTTTCAGTTCGGCGGAAGAGCCAAAAGTTTGTTGCAGAACAGTATGTCCCCCTTGTTTTTGCCATTCCTGTGCAAAGGCTTTGGCAATGCGATCACCAAAAGTTCCTCTGGGGACCAAAATCAGAGGATTCTGTTTCTGTTGCTGCCAAATATGTTCCGCAGCATTTTTCGCTTCATCTTCTGGTGACAAAGAAAAATAGCAGATGTTAGAGTGTGGTTGAGCATTGTCCAACTCGTTTAGTACTAGCATGTTTAATGCAGTGTTTATCTGAACGAGTTTAACCACATCTGGCTTAAGTAACGGCCCGACAACTAAATTTACCCCATCCTGCTTAGCCTGAATGAATAGGTTTTCCAATGGCTGACTTGCTGTGTCATAGATTTTGACCTGTTGGGTGTTAATCGGTGTATTGGCTATGACAGGTGTTGTTTGAGTGGTTGGTATTGTTGAGTCTATGATCGCCACTTCATTAGGGGACATATCGGTAGAAACCACGCTATCTGACGCACTATCGCTGTCTGCTATAGATAAATTTTCCGGGTTTTCTGTTGGCAATGATGGACTTGGTAAACCGGCCTGAGCATCAAGAAAACCTTGGCGAATGGCTTCACCGAATACTTTTGCTTGACCACTTAATGGCAGGAACAGAGCAATACGGATATTCGTATCTTGCTGTTGGATGGCCGCCTGTTGTAACTGAGTTGGGAGTGACTGTGCGGCAGGGTTTTGTGGATAACGAATTTTCCAGTCACGGATAGCTGCTTGTAGTTTGTCGGAGTCCTGTTTGTTATCCTGATAGGCACTGAGTAAGTCCAGCCAGCCTTGCAGAACATTTTCATCAGCGTTGATGACCAATCCACGGCGCTCTTGTGGTGAAAGACGGGTCAGTATTTGCCAAGTATCATCAATATTTTTTTGATGAGCCGCACTCTCTTTCACAAGGGGTTCCTGAGCGATATAAGCACGGATGACATCAAGAGAAGGTTCGCCATGAGCGGCATCAATGATAGATTGATAACGGGCGATTTCTGTACTGATTTTGTCCTGAGTTTGCGAAGGTTGTTGTCCCTGTTGGTCAGGTACGGTACATCCTGCGATGATCATGACTGCCAGCATAGCTGAACAGACTAAACCAGTTTTGATACGCACAAAAATTGAGGAAAGCATACTGTATCCAGCGATGTTTTTTTCAAAGATGCTCAATTTTAAATCGGCCATTCGGATGAAACAATGAATCAACCTAATCGAGCAGTGGTTACGACATCCACGCTATATGTTGTGCCAACCCCCATTGGAAACTTGGGTGATATCACTCAGCGTGCGCTTGAAGTTCTTGAGCATGTCGATCTGATTGCAGCCGAAGATACGCGACATACTGGCTTGTTGCTTCAACATTTTGCCATTAATGCACGCATGTTCGCACTTCATGATCATAATGAACAGCAGAAAGCAGATCAATTAATTACAAAACTCCAACAAGGGCAAAGTATTGCATTAGTCTCTGATGCAGGAACGCCGCTGATTAATGATCCTGGTTATCATGTGGTTCGCCGTTGTCGTGAAGCCGGTATTCATGTTGTCCCACTTCCAGGGCCTTGTGCGGCGATAACCGCCTTGTCTGCTGCTGGTCTGCCATCAGATCGTTTCTGTTATGAAGGATTTCTGCCCGCAAAGCGTAAAAGTCGGACAGATACTTTACGGGCTTTGCAACAGGAGCCACGCACATTAATTTTTTATGAATCCACTCATCGTCTGATCGAAAGTTTAGAAAATATGGTTGAGGTGTGGGGAACTGAACGTTACGTCGTTCTGGCGCGGGAATTGACAAAGACTTGGGAATCCATTCAAGGGATGCCAGTAGGTGAACTTTTGGCGTGGGTGAAGGAAGAGGAAACCCGTCGCCGTGGTGAAATGGTATTGATCGTTGAAGGCTATAAAAAACTGGATGACGATGTTTTACCTCCAGAGGCATTAAGAACGCTGGCGCTTCTTCAACAAGAACTGCCCTTGAAAAAAGCCGCTGCATTGGCAGCAGAGATTCATGGTGTGAAGAAAAATGCACTTTATCGTCATGGATTGGGACAGAATGAAGAATAATAGCAATTGCTAAATTAGGGCAGATAATCGGTAAATGCCTATACATTATTGGGTAAACCTCTTATAATCCGCCGCGGAGTTGACTAGACAGTCGCTGCTTTATCATTAATCCTTTGGATGATAGATGGAGGAGAGGAAAGTCCGGGCTCCACAGGGCAGGGTGCCAGATAACGTCTGGGGGGTGAAAGCCCACGACCAGTGCAACAGAGAGCAAACCGCCGATGGCTTACTTAATGTAGGATCAGGTAAGGGTGAAAGGGTGCGGTAAGAGCGCACCGCACGGCTGGTAACGGTCCGTGGCACGGTAAACTCCACCCGGAGCAAGGCCAAATAGGGGTTCATTAGGTACGGCCCGTATCGAACCCGGGTAGGCTGCTTGAGCCAGTGCGTAAGTGCTGGCCTAGATGAATGATTGTCCACGACAGAACCCGGCTTATCGGTCAACTCCGCAAATTTAGCCCCGTTAGATTGGAATCTGACGGGGCTTTCACTTTTTTAAGCAGCCAGATCAATTAACAGCCCCTGGAATTCCGTATCTGCTTTTAAAACCAGACGACTTTCTTCATGAATAAAAGCGCCATCTCCGCATTTAATCAAATTGTTATCTTTAGAATTGCCTCTTATTTTTATATTTCCGTTTAGGGATTGCAGATAGGCATTTTTTCCTTTCAATTGCAGATGATGAGATTGATTTTTATTAAGGAAAATATGATTTACCCACACTTGCTGACGTAATTGCATACTGCCATCTTCTGCGGTTGGAGAAGCTAGCATAGCCAATGGTTGTTCTGGTAGCTCCATTCGTTGCAATGGTAAGCTTTCCTGCTGAGGAAAGGCATTCAGCCAAAGCTGCAAGCGCGTCAGTGGCTTATTAATACTGGCATTATGTTCACTGTAGCTGATACCTTGACGGGTAGAAAATAGTAAACATTCTCCTTTACGGGCTCTGATATAGTTGCCTTCGCTGTCACGGTATTCTGCTTCACCTTGTAGAATAATATTTAATATATCCACATGTGGATAGGATTTAGGTTGGAAAGCGGCTTTGGGGGCGATGACTTCCTGATTGAGTACACGTAGCGCGCCATAACCTAAAAACTTGGGGTCAAAATAGTGACCAAATGAAAATGTATAACGAGCTTGTAGCCAACCATAGTCAGCTTTCCCACATTGTTTTGCTGTTCTATTTATAATCATAATGGCGGTTACCTTACAAAAACACACACAAACAATAGTAATTATCTGGACGGCGAAATGTTAGCCAGTTAATCTGGTCAGCATATTCAAATTTCCTGATTGAGAAAAATATGAGCAAAGAACGAGCGCTTACACTGGAATCTCTCCGGGTCATGGATGCGATTGACCGGCGGGGAAGTTTTGCTGCGGCCGCTGATGAGCTTGGTCGTGTTCCTTCTGCACTTAGCTATACGATGCAAAAATTAGAAGAGGAGCTGGATGTAGTGCTGTTTGACCGTTCGGGTCACAGAACTAAATTCACCAATGTTGGTCGTATGTTGCTTGAGCGTGGACGTCAATTGCTTGAAGCTGCTGATAAATTAACGGCTGATGCAGAAGCATTGGCGAGAGGTTGGGAAACTCACCTGACGATTGTTTGTGAAGCGTTGGTTCCAGCTTCTTCATTATTCCCATTAGTGGGAAAGCTTGCTCAAAAATCGAACACTCAGCTCTCTTTATTGACAGAAGTTTTGGCGGGTGCATGGGAGAGGCTGGAAACTGGTCGGGCGGATATTGTTATTGCACCAGATATGCATTTTCGCGCATCGGCAGAAATTAATTCACGTCAGCTTTACAGCATTACCAATGTCTATGTCGCTAGCCCTGATCATCCTATACACCAAGAACCGGAGCCTTTGTCTGATGTCACGAGGGTGAAGTATCGTGGTATTGCTGTGGCAGATACAGCGAGGGAGCGCCCGGTATTAACGGTTCAGTTGTTAGATAAGCAACAGCGTTTAACAGTAAGTTCTCTGGAAGATAAACGCCGTGCTCTCTTGGCTGGGTTGGGCGTTGCTACCATGCCTTATCCTATGGTGGAACAAGATATTACTGAGGGGCGTTTGCGGGTGATTAGCTCTGAATACAGCCATGAGACAAATGTCATTATGGCATGGCGACGAGACAGTATGGGGGAAGCTAAATCTTGGTGTTTGCGGGAAATCCCTAAATTGTTTGTTAGTCGGTAAGTAGAAGCGATGTGAGCAATCAAATTAGAAGACAGGCTGTAAAAAAACATGATTCGATGATTGCTTAGCGAAATATGAAATTATGGCACAACGAATCTAACATTCGTAAATGGCGCCAGCCAGTACAGCAGACTGTCTGGTTGGCTATGTTAATCTTTTTGAGCAGAGCTGACATCATTGGTAGGTGTAATTTGTCTTAACCTAAATTTTGTGATTTCTATTCTCTGAGTATTGATGGTTCTATTTTTTGGGTATCAGACAGTGATGAAAACAGGGAGACTTTCGAATTTATCAATAACACCAATGGTTTTTCCCTAAGTCAGAATGGTTGTCCTGATGTCAATATATACCCTAAAGATTTCAAGATGTATCGCGACGGCAAGGGAACGAATCCCCGGGAGCAATAGTAAACTATGTGACCGGGGTGAACGAGCGCAGCCAACAAAGAGGCAATTTGAAAGATAATGGGTATATCTTACCAAAGTCACTATGATTTAATAAAAGTTGGATCTATTGGCTAAAGTAAGCCGAAAGATCTTCTAGATCCCCCGGATTACTATTTATCTTTAGACTCAATATTGGATAGTTGGCTGATAAAATCTTTGAGCTTTTGATCGTTTCACCTTTTACCTGTGAGCGGTTATTTTTCAGATTCAGAACAGCCATAGCAAGATATTACCAGTTTCTTTTTATCAGGCGGTCGATACTGAATTTACCTGGGCCGATGATAGCCAGTAACAGATAACCGCCACCGATAGTCAGGTTCTTGAGAAACATAGTTTGGTTCATGCCTTCAGCAAAATTGCTGTGGAAGAGGATGGCAGTCAAAATACAGAAGCCAAAGGTAAATAACGCGGTGGTACGGGTTAACAAACCAAACAGAACTGCCAGACCACCACCTAATTCAAGTAAGATCGTCAGTGGTAATAGAAAACTAGGGACGCCCATAGCATTCATATATTGCTGGGTACCCGCGTAGGAATCACCTAATTTTCCATAACCTGCAACGATAAATAGAATCGGCATCAAAATGCGAGCCAGTAACAGGGCACTATCTTCAAATTTTTTCATTAACAACTCCTAAGACACAGGGAAAATAATAATAGTTTGTTTGATGATTAACTTGTACTCACTCGAAATAGCACAATTTGCTAATCATTAACGGATGGAATGTATACTAAAGGTTGGTGAACTTAGTTGTAAGCAAGGATTATTAACAATTTTATACAAAGTTTTTGAATGTAAGCAACTAGAGTGATCATCAATGAGAGATATTATGAAGAATTATTACTATTTCCATTTCAATAGTCGAATGATATGACGCGACAGATGATAAAATTTCACAGGATGATGGAGGCTATATAAAGAGATAGCATGGATTGCAGGCCGCAGATAGGGTTTTAATGACAAAAGCTTTTGCCAGCTTTTGTCATAAGGTTCAGTGAGGTTCTTCCAGAGCTGTGTATTGTTGGTGAGTTCGAGGCGTTGTAGTTGGATATTTCTCATTAACTGCTGTTCTTTCAGCTTTTTTTTCTGACGTTGTTTACTCATTACTGTGATCTTCCAACATTTCTCTGTCTATCTTTAATTGCTCGCGAGTTGCACTAAGTAATGTTGAATTTCGCGCTTTCCTAATGGTCCATATCAGGCCAATAAGCGCCAGAACGAGTAGCGTGCCAGTGGTACTTGCTAATACGGTAAAACGCCAACTGGGATCGATAGCCCAAAAAATCATAACAAGTAAGCACATGAGGCCGAAAGCGGTGAGCAGTAATGTCAGGCTGGCTATGACTACCAGCTGTATCAAAGTGGCTTTTTCTTTTTCCAACTCTACAACGATGAGTTGTAAACGAGTTTCTATTATCTCGATAACAACAGAGGCAATGCGTTGGAGAATGTCAAGGACCCCTTTACCGGGGCCTTGAGATTTGGATGAGTTGATCATATTAGCGTTTAGCTAACACTACACCTAATACGGCACCGACAACAGCACCAATACCGATGCTTACCCAAGGTTTATCGTGAACGTAGACATCAGCACGGCCTGCCATATCTTTTGTTTTCTTAACAACCATATCACTGGCATTACTGAGTTTAGAACGAGTATCTTTGATGACTTCCTCTACTTTGCCGCGAAGTTCTTCCAGCTCGACTTTGGATTTATCACCAGAGCTTTTGATCACTTCTTCCAGTGTATCTGCGAGTGATTTTAGTTCAACGTGTAGATCTTCATTAGTTTTGATCTTTGACATGTAAATTCTTCCTCAATGTAAGGTGTGTGTATTTGACTTAGTCAGTTGCTTTTCCTGATGCCGGAAAAGACTATCATTAAATATAGCTTATATTTTGGAAGGTGAATAAAAAACATTAGTGTTATTTCACTATTCTGCTGCAAACGATACTTTTATCTGCAGCAGGGAGGGATATTAGATTTTATTGGAATTAATTACTTTTTTTGAGGGGATTGGCAAGTTTTTTTACGCCATACAACTAACAAACTGCCGCTAAAACCAATAATGAGTAAAGCAAGTGGTAGTAATATCAGGAAATTCATTACCAAGTCTTCATGTTGACGGAAAATGGGGGTCTTACCAAATGCATAACCCAGAGAGGTAAGGATAATGACCCACAGGAAGCCACTGAGCCAGTTAAAAAACTGGAAACGACTGTTTTGTAGACCTGTCAGTCCTGCAAGTGTTGGTAAGAGGGTTCTGACAAATGCGAGGAAGCGGCCAAGAAGTAAAGCTGATAGGCCGTGGCGGTGAAAAAGATTGTAAGCTCTTTGATGATAATAAGCTGGAAGGTGAGAGAGCCATCCTTGTACTGTCTTAGTATTTCCTAACCATTTTCCCTGGAGATAACCAATCCAACAACCTAAGCTTGCTCCGGCAGTTAATACTACAATCGTTAGTGGGAAACTCATTGCACCTTTGGCAATCAATACGCCAACTAGTATAAGCAGGCTATCTCCTGGTAAAAATGCAGCAGGAAGGAGGCCATTTTCAAGGAAGAGAATCAAGAATAGCATGATGTAAATGGCCCATAATAGGGATGGGTTGGCCAGAGTTTCATAATCCTGGTACCAAAGTGCATATATAAGTTCTTTTACTATTTCCATCAGGTGTTCCTAAAATGCCTTTGTTCGTTCATCCTGAAAGCATGAGGCTAAACCGATTAAATTACATCCTATTTTACGCTATTTGGTTGGTTTTCATGCCTTTTCACCGTTGAAAAAGGCAAATGACGCAGCCTGTGCCACTGTAACAAAATCAGGGGTGACTAAACAGAAAATTTTGGTGATCAATTGAACGTTCATTAAAATAGGATAAGAAATGGGTCTATGAGGCGGGCTTGTTAGGTTTCTTGCATTTAAATGAATTGCTATTTGTCCTACTATTTTAATCTGTTTTTGTTACCATTTTATTCACTTATGGTTTACTGACCGCTGACTATGAGTCAATATTTTTTCAGTGGTAGATTGATTCTTGTCTGAATTTGATTTATTTTTCATCGCAGCAAAGGGGAGTAACTTCCTTAGCCGGTTTATCGTCATTACGATGCAACAGCATCCGGTAGCCGGGCAACCTTGAACTTATACCTGATGGTACATTTTCTGTGTTGTAAGTGAGACCTTGCCAGAAGGCGAGGGTTGCTTGCAATACATCCATATCCACGATATGGGGAAAAAATATAGCAGCGGCTGGCGTCTTCTGAGACTTCAGCCGTTTTTGTTTATGAGAAAAAGAAAATGAACTCTGTGGGTAGTCCTCTCTTATGGGGAAGTTTCGCTGTTTTAATTACGATTATGTTGCTGCTGGATCTATCCTTACAGGGGCGTAAGAAAGAGCAAGCAATGTCATTTTGTCAAGCTGCTGTCTGGAGTGTAATTTGGGTAAGTTTGTCGCTCTTATTTGCATTAGGATTATGGTGGTATTGTACGGAAACTGTAGGGGGAGCTGTTGCTAATAGTCAGGTAATGGCTTTTCTTACCGGGTATTTACTTGAGAAAGCACTTGCTGTTGATAATGTGTTTGTATGGCTGATGTTATTTAGCTATTTTGCCATTCCGGCAAATTTACAACGTCGGGTGCTTATTTACGGTGTCTTAGGCGCAATTGTGTTGCGTACCGTGATGATCTTTGCAGGGAGCTGGCTGGTTTCTCAATTCAGTTGGATACTCTATCTGTTTGGCCTCTTTTTGCTGGTTACCGGCGTTAAGATGGCGTTGGTGAAAGAGGATAATTCCCCAATAGGCGATAAACCTTTTGTCCGTTGGCTAAGAGCGCATATTCGTATCACTGATAATCTTCACGGAGAACGTTTCTTTGTGAAAGAAAAGGGTTTGTTATATGCGACGCCACTCATCTTGGTCCTGATTATGGTTGAAATTAGTGACGTTATTTTTGCGGTAGACAGTATTCCTGCTATTTTTGCAGTCACTACAGATCCTTTTATTGTTTTGACTTCTAATCTTTTCGCTATCTTAGGATTACGTGCGATGTATTTTCTGCTGGCTGGGGTAGCAGAGAAATTTACAATGCTGAAATATGGTTTATCAGTCATTCTGGCATTTATCGGTATTAAAATGCTGATAATGGATTTTTATCATATTCCTATAGGGGGGTCTTTGGGCGCTGTAGCAAGTATTTTGGCAGTAACAATGATTATTAATGTTTGGGTAAATAAATACAAAGCGACAGAGAACCAGTAATTAGGTAACTATTTTTTAACAGATAACCATATCTTTTTTGAATGGGGAGATATGGTTTCTTCTTGTCTTAAATTGCTGCGAAATGGTTAAACATAAAAACAAATAATTGTATTTTGTAAATGTATAAATTGCCGTTTTGATCACACAAATGTGAATGTGTTGTTAATAAGTGCTGGCGAGGTTGTATATTTTAACTATCGCTGCTTTTCTCTACTCTTGGTTTCCCTATACTGAGGAAGCAAACACAAAAAATATAGGTTTAACAGAACTGTTAATAAAATGGATCAGCTATGGAAAAACAAAAACGTGGCTTCGTGCATTACATTGTGCAAGGGAGCCTGGTTAAACAAATTTTGGTAGGTTTAATTGCAGGGATACTGTTAGCGTGGTGGGTGCCTTCGGTTGCCAAATCAGTCAGTTTGTTTGGGACGTTGTTTGTTGGTGCCCTGAAAGCAGTAGCCCCGATATTGGTATGGGTTCTGGTCATGTCTTCTATTGCTAACCATAAAAAAGGCCAAAAAACCAATATTCGTCCAATCCTTATCCTCTATATCTTGGGTACATTTTTTGCTGCGCTGGTTGCCGTGGTCGGTAGCTTTATGTTCCCGTTACAACTGGTGCTAGCTGTCAATGATGCCCAGATGTCTCCGCCTGAAAACATTATGGCAGTGATTAAAGGGGTGCTGGTTAATGTTGTTGCTAATCCAGTGAACGCATTACTGAACGGTAACTATATCGGTATCCTTGCCTGGGCTATTGGTTTGGGTATCGCCCTGCGTCATGCGACGGATTCAACTAAGTCTCTAATTCATGACATGTCTGAGGCGGTTACTCAGGTTGTTCGGGTGGTCATTCGTTTTGCACCGGTTGGTATTTTCGGTTTGGTGTCTGCAACAATTGCAGAAACGGGGTTTCATGCCTTACTGGGATATGTCCAACTACTGGTTGTATTACTGAGTTGTATGTTGGTTATGGCACTTGTTGTAAATCCGTTGATTGTTTACTGGAAAATTCGTCGTAATCCTTATCCACTGGTATTTGCTTGCCTGCGTGAAAGTGGCGTAACGGCATTTTTCACTCGCAGTTCGGCTGCAAATATTCCAGTGAATATGGCGATGTGCCGTCGTATGAATCTGCATGAAGATACTTATTCAGTTTCTATTCCATTAGGCGCAACGATCAATATGGAAGGCGCTGCGGTGACTATCCCGGTATTGACTCTGGCTGCGGTAAATACGCTTGGGATACCTGTTGACGTGCCTACAGCATTGTTGTTAAGCGTGGTTTCTGCCATTTGTGCCTGTGGTGCTTCTGGTGTAGCTGGGGGATCGTTATTGTTGATCCCTTTAGCGTGTAGCATGTTTGGGATTTCCAATGAGATTGCGATGCAAGTTGTAGCAGTTGGTTTGATTATTGGCGTATTACAGGATTCCGCGGAAACCAGTCTGAACTCTTCTACCGATGTATTGTTCACTGCCGCTGTTTGTCAGGCTGAGGATGACCGTCTGTCATCGGATCAGTTAACTCAACGTAATTAATTGAAGTATTCTGGTTTAATAAAATTAGGTAAGAAAGAGTAAAATATCCGCGCCAGCAATGGCGCGGTTTGAGGATTTACCCTGTTTTACGGTCTGTCTATGACCGTCATTATTTATCATCAAATTTTAAGACCTAACCGAGTACCTTGATCGATAGCCCGTCGGGCATCCAATTCTGTTGCAACATCTGCTCCACCAATAAGATGCACGGTTTTTCCCGCTTGCTGTAGCGGTTGATATAGTTCTCTCAGTGGCTCTTGTCCGGCACAAATAACAATATTATCTACGGCAAGACAGCGTTGTTCCCCATTGCTGCTAATATGTAATCCCTGATCATCTATTTTCAAATATTGCATATTGTTGAGCATTTTCACACCACGCAGGTGTAGATTGGTTCGGTGTACCCAACCTGTTGTTTTACCTAATCCTTCACCAACTTTTGTCGGTTTACGTTGTAATAGATAAATTTTTCGGGGAGAAGGTTTTGGCTTAGGGCCTTCAGGAGATAAACCACCACGATGTGTCAGATTATGGTCAATGCCCCATTTTTCGCTGAAAGTGGTGCTATCAAGGCTAGTACTTTTTCCTGGTTGACTCAGATATTCTGCGGTATCAAAACCGATACCACCTGCGCCAATGATAGCGACACGTTGACCGACATTTTTCTTATCTCTTAATACATCTAAGTAGCTCAGTACCTTTTCATGATGAATACCATCAATTGTGAGTTGGCGAGGCACAATGCCGCTGGCGATAATCACCTCATCAAAATCAGAAAGTGCTTCTGGTGTTGCGGTTTGGTTCAACCGTACATCAACATGATGGATTGCTAACTGGCGCTGAAAATAACGTAATGTTTCATGGAATTCTTCTTTACCTGGGATCTGTTTGGCAATATTAAATTGTCCGCCAATCTGTCCGTCACGTTCAAACAGAGTGACATGATGACCACGACGGGCAGCGGTCACTGCAAATGACAACCCGGCAGGTCCGGCACCGACAACCGCCAGTTTTTTCGGTGTGGTGGCTGGTTCGGCAGTCATTTCTGTTTCGTGACAGGCGCGGGGATTAACTAAACAAGAGGCTATTTCACCGACAAAAATCTGATCCAGACATGCCTGATTACAGCCAATACAAGTGTTAATCTCATCAGCTTGCCCCTGTTGGGCTTTCATAACGAATTCAGCATCAGCCAGAAAAGGTCGTGCCATAGAAACCATATCGGCACAACCTTGAGCCAGCACTTGTTCTGCAATGTTGGGATCATTAATTCTGTTTGTTGTGATCAATGGGATAGAAACTTTTCCCATCAGCTTTTGCGTTACCCAACTGAATCCGGCACGGGGAACCATGGTGGCAATCGTTGGGATTCGAGCTTCATGCCAGCCGATACCGGTATTGATGATAGATGCCCCCGCTTGCTCAATAGCAACGGCTAGTTGCTCGATTTCCAGCCAATTAGAACCCTCTTCGACTAAATCCAACATCGAAAGCCGGTAGATTAGAATAAATTCTCGCCCAGTTGCTTGACGGACAGCTTTAACAACCTCCACGGCAAAGCGCATTCGATTTTCAAAACTTCCGCCCCATTTATCTTGGCGGTGGTTGGTGCGAGTAGTCAGGAACTGGTTAATCAGATAACCTTCAGAACCCATGATTTCTACGCCATCATAACCCGCTTGTTGCGCCAGTTGTGCACAATGAGCGAAGTCAGCAATGGTTTGCTGGATGTCCTCTTCTGTCATTTCACGAGGCATGAATGGATTAATTGGTGCTTGAATGGCTGTGGGGGCGACAAGGTGAGGTTGATAGCTGTAACGGCCGGTATGTAAGATTTGCATTGCAATTTTTCCACCAGCCTGATGAACTGCGTCTGTAATAACTTTATGGTGAATAAGATCTTTTTCATCTACCAGAAATGCAGTGCCTTTCCCTATAACACCTTGTTTATTTGGCGAAATGCCGCCTGTGACAATCAATGCCACGCCTCCGGCTGCCCGTTCAGCGTAAAAGCGGGCAAGCCTTTGGGCGCGATCGGGATGTTCCTCCAGCCCAGTGTGCATTGATCCCATCAAAATGCGGTTTTTCAATGTAGTGAACCCTAAGTCTAGAGGGGTGAACAGGTGAGGATAATGGCTCATTGCAATCTCCATCGGGTGTTTGTCAATCATAACCAGATTATTATTGTGTCCTAAACCACCAGTCAAAACTCAAAGTGGTCGGATGAGTGATGGTTCAAATTTAGATGGAATAAGGTTGATTGGGAAAAAAATGTTAAATGAATGTGATGAAGGTCATGAAATCAGGTTCTTTCATCGAGTTAGTGAAAAGAATCTGAATGCAAAAGTTGTTGATGTACTCCTTGTTGGTTGGGACTAGGTTGTGTTCCTCAATTAAATAATCATTTTAAGAAATAAACGGATACAACCTAATATACCTAATTTCACCATCGCTATAAGGTTTCTTGCTGTTTTTTCATAACGCGTGGCAATGCGGCGATGCTTTTTCAGTCGACCAAAACATTTTTCCACAACATTTTGTCTTCGATAAGTTTCATAGGTCGAATTTGACCCCATTATCTGACCGGGTTTTTTCGTTTGATTTATACGGAATTATCACTTTTATTCCTTGGCTTTTTAACAGGTTACGTAATGATTGGCTGGAGTAACCTTTATCCGCAATAATCGCTTTTGAACGACGTTTCATAAAACCATGTTTACGCTGAATGCCAAGACCATCCAGCAAGCGTAATGCATATTGGCTCTCTTGCTACTGATTTGCACTGAGCTCCAGATTCAGTGGGAGTCCTTTTCTGCCGACAGCCAGATGGATTTTGGAGCCGTAACCACCTTGAGAGCGATCCAAGCCATTATCTCCGGCGACATCGGGATGTTTTTTTGAGCGCCAGCCGTACGAATGTTGCTGCCATTCAGTTAGATGGCTGATCAGTCGACTCAATCCTGCTCATCCAGAATCGACAGTAATTTATTGAAAATTAGATTAATTATTCCTGATTTTGACCACCGATTAAAATGGTTGTAGATGGTTTTCTAGGAATCATAACGTTCGGGTAAATTTCGCAAAGGGGGGGGAACCGGAACATAAAACCCAAAACATGTCGTTGATAACCAGACGGTGTTTAACGTAAGGATGTCCCACCTGTTGAGCATGCTCAGAAGGTAATTAAGGGTACAGTAATTACCATGTTGCATCAGGCAGATCATAACGAGCCATAACATGATTTATCCGAAAGTCTGAGCTAGGTGATTATCCTATCTCAATCTATTGTGGGGCACAGCCTAGTACTACAGCCGTAGAAACCCAAAATCCGTGTTTTTTCTGATTTTTACATGCAGAGAAACCGCATGATTTTAGCTTTCCTATGAGCATTTCTTTCTATTGAAAATTCTATTGAAAAAAAGAAGTACGGTTGTAGTACTAGGTGTTTAGTACCAATCAATCAACAAGGAGTACGCCAGCAACGTTTGAACTCCAAATCTATGGCTATGGCAGAGTCTGATTGCATGACCTTTATCACATTCGTTTGACATTTTTTCTAATTAACCTTATTCCATCTAAATTTCAATCATTATCTTGCCCGACCACTAATCGAGGTTTACGGTTAGGCCTTAAAATTTGATGGTGATAATGGTGTTCACAAACAACCCCGCAAAGACTTAATAAATCTTCAACTCGCGCCATTCTTGGCGCGAGCATTTTACTTTTTCTTACCTATTTATGTTTTTTAAACCCAAATACTTCAATTAATCAATTACGTTGAGCTAGTTGATTTGACGCCAGACGGTCACCCTCAGCCTGACAAACAGCGGCAGTGAACAATACATCGGTAGAAGAGTTCAGACTTGTTTCCGCAGAATCCTGTAATACACCAATAATCAAACCGACTGCTACAACCTGCATAGCAATTTCATTAGAAATCCCAAATACGCTACATGCCAGAGGGATCAACAGTAAGGAACCTCCAGCTACACCAGAAGCGCCACAGGCACAAATGGCAGAAACCACACTCAGTAACAATGCCATAGGTAGATCAACCGACATGCCAAGTGTATTGACCGCAGCCAGAGTCAATACCGTGATAGTTACAGCAGCCCCTCCCGTATTGATTGTCGCTCCCAACGGAATAGAAACTGAATAAGTATCTTCATGTAGATTCATACGGCGGCACATCGCCATATTCACCGGAATATTTGCAGCTGAACTGCGGGTGAAAAATGCCGTTACGCCACTTTCACGCAGGCAGGCAAATACCAGTGGATAAGGATTACGACGAATTTTCCAGTAAACAATCAGAGGATTTACAATAAGTGCGACAACTAGCATACAACCCAGTAATACAACCAACAATTGGACATATCCCAGTAAGGTATTAAACCCCGTTTCTGCAATTGTTGCAGACACCAGACCAAAAATACCAATCGGTGCAAAACGAATAACTACTTGAACAATCTGAGTAACCGCTTTAGACATATCCTGAATCAGGAGCTTAGTTGAATCCGTTGCATAACGCAGTGCGATACCTAACCAATAGCCCAGGCAAGAATACCGATATAGTTACCATTCAGTAACGCGTTTACTGGATTAGCGATAACATTAACCAGTACTCCTTTAATCACCTCCATAATATTTTTATGAGAAGACATTTGAACATCATTGACAACTAGTACTAGCTGCGATGGAAATATAAAGCTACCAACTACAGCAACTAGCGCAGCAAAAAAAGTACCCAGAATATAAAGTATAAGAATTGGACGAATATTGGTTTTCTGGCCTTCTTTGTGGTTAGCAATAGAAGACATGACCAGAATCCATACTAATACCGGAGCCACTGCTTTCAGGGCACCAACAAACAATGCTCCAAACAAACTGACTGATTTGGCAACCGAAGGTGCCAACCACGCTAACAGTATCCCTGCAATGAAGCCTATCAAAATTTGTTTAACTAAGCTTCCTTGTACAATGTAATAAACTAAGCCACTTTTTTGTTTTTCCATAGCTGATCCATTTTATTAACGGCTCTCTGAACCTGTATTTTTTATGTTCGTTTCCTCCAATATTAAGGAAACCAAGAATGGCGAAAAGCAGTGACAGTTAAAATATACAATCCTTTAGGATTTATTAACAATTAATTCACATTTGTGTGATCAAAATAGTAATTTACACATTCATAAAACACAATTATTTGTTTTTATACCCGATTTTGTATAGTAAGTGGAACATACGTTATTCAGCTATTAAACAGATTCGTATTCCTTTAAATAGTACATTAGATGTTTTGCCACCCCACGTTTTTGGCTGCTGTGACCAACCGACATTGCATCCAGACTTGCACTAAATCCCCGAAAATGGGCATAGCAGTACCTGCGATGCTCTTAACATCGGCAAATCGTTTCTTTATCGGCAGTAAATAACGAGAGCTTCGCTTAAGAAGGGAACTAAGTGACTGAGGCACAATCAAAGTTTTTGACAAAGAAAACACGATAGTGGAGAGTCTCAGGCATGATTAATTTAGAAGAACTTTACTGTTGCGTCGATGATTTTTGCCAAAAATTAATGCTGCTTTGGCATCAACAGTTAATTGAAAACGGATTACTTAAACGTCATCGCCAGGTCTCCCTTTCACTCAGTGAAGTAATGACTCTCCTGATTTTATTTCATATGAGCCACTATCGGGATTTCAACACGTTTTATCTTCAATAGGTTAAAAAATATCTCCATCAAGATTTTCCTAGACTGGTCAGTTATACACGGATATTAACATTGAAAAGAAGGGCTCTTATTCCTTTGTGTGCCTTTCTTTCCACTCGTAAGGCTAAAATTCCCGGGATCGCTTTTATTGACTCAACCAAAATTGTGGTTTGTCACAATCTTCGGTATTCCCCTGCATCGGGTATTTGAAGGTATGACACAGCGAGGGAAAACCAGTACAGGGTGGTTTTATGGTTTTAAGCTTCATTTGGTTATTAATAATTGTGGGGAGCTTTTAACGGTCAAGTTGACATCCGGTAATACAGATGAGCGTCAGCCGGTCAAACAGTTAATGAAAGGAGTGAGTGGGCATGTGTATAGAGATAAAGGCTATCTATCATAGGCACTATGTGAAGAGTTGGCTATGGAGGGAATCAAGTTGATCTCGAATGTGCGCAAAAATATGAAAGCCAAAGCGTTATCACTGTGGGATAAGCTGATGTTAAGAAAGTGTTTTATGATATTGAGGGAATTAAGAACCAGATTTAGGCTGATGTTTTCATGGCCCAGATGAGAGGTCAACTCAGTAGTCAAAATTTGCAACTATTTTTCATCTATCTTAGTTGATAGATCAAACATACCAAAAACAAGTAATTACACAAACTTATGTACAGGCTCAAATTTGTTTTATGAAATACATTAAAAAATTTAAATAATTATCATATCTATATTGCCCATCTCACAACATATTGCTAGTGTAAATTTTTGTAGAAAATGCATTTAATATACTAATAAAAGATAAATATAGATGAAAACAATAGAATATTTAAAATTTTTAGAATATAGTGAAATCCCTGTACTGGCTAAAAAATACGGTACACCATTGTTTGTGTACGACCTTTCCACTATTAAAAAGAATTACGAATACTTTAGCAGTATACCTAATGCTTATGGTCTTACCGTTCGATATTCAGTCAAGGCCAACCCAACACGTGCTATTTTGGCGTATTTCAATCAGCTGGGTGCTTCCTTTGATGTCAGCTCTGTCTGGGAAGCCCATCGCTGCATTAATGCTGGCATTGATGCAAAAAAGATTCTGCTTACCGCGCAAGAAATTTCTGCGGGATGGGAGACATTGTGTGAAGCCGGAATGAAATTCGATGCCGGTTCACTCCAGCAATTGAAGATGTATGGTGAAAAATTTCCGGATACCGAAGTCTCTGTACGTATTAACCCAGGTTTTGGCTCCGGCTTGGTGAAAAAGCTGACCAGTGGTGGTGCCCATTCCAGTTTTGGTTTATGGTACTCACAATTGGACGAAGCTGTTACCTTAGCCGAACGATATTCACTTACTATTAAACGTATTCACTTACACATAGGGTCTGGACACGATTCCGAAGTCTTGGAAAAAACAGTTAATTATGCGCTAGATTTGTGCACTAAAGTACCTACTGTCACTCACTTGAATCTAGGGGGTGGCTATAAGGTAACAGCTCTCAACAGCGATCCGTATTACGATCACCACGCAGTTGGTGCCCGTATTGGCACTGCACTAGAAAAATTTTACGACAAAACAGGCCGAGAACTACATTTGGAAGTCGAACCTGGCACTTTTTTGATAGCACTAGCTGGTTCCTTGATTACACGCGTTATTGACGTTGTTAGCACCGGTTCAGATGGTTACCGCTTTATTAAAATTGACGGCGGCCTAACCGAGATAATGCGCCCATCCTTCTATGGTATGTTACATCCTCTGGTGGTGATTAAGCAAAGCGGAGTAGCGGAAACTCATGACATTTGCGAACAGATGGTGTGTGGTCATTGCTGCATTGCTGGTGACAACCTAACACCAACTGCCGACAATACCGAGGATTTTGCTCCGGTGTTGCTGGCTCGTGCTGAAATTAACGATTATCTGATCGTGGAACGTACAGGTGGTTATGCTTCCAGCATGAACGTGAAAAACTTCAACTCCTACCCGGAAGCGGCAGAAGTATGCCGCATCGCGAAAAATAATTATCGCCTGATTCGTGAAAGGCAAACATTGGAGCAAATCACACAAAACGAGCGCAATTTGCTCCTTAAATAACTTCGATTGCATTTGACATTATCTCTCTGTCTTAATGTGCAGCAGCTTCATGTACCCTTCATTTGGTGTTTTCCCTTTCTAGGAAAGCACCCTGATTGTGTACATATTCGGCAAACACGCTATAGCACTAAGCTGCACTATCAACTAGACCTTAAGGATTAAGGAAACACTATGAGCTTACATGAGATGATTGTTCCCGACTTATTGGCTGGCGACCTGGAAGGTAGTACTAATGTTCAGCTCGCACCGGTCAAAGGTAAGGATTTACGTCGCAGTCTGCCGCGCAAGTATTTCGTCAAAAAACCCGCTCTGTTTGTCAGCAAGTTTGTTTTTGCCATGACGTTAATCGCTCTAGGATGGTGCAGCGTAGGATATGCACTGTTGACTCCCGTGACAGTTGGCGGCAGCTGGGGGCATGCTGCTCAATGGGCTGATTTACGCTCATCTGATCGAATTGCAGCATGAATGTTTACATTTTCACGCATTCAAATCAGCAAAACTAAATCGCCTGTTCGGAGTGCTGGTCGGCTTGTTTATGTTCAGCTCGCATTCTCATTATCGTTATGATCACCTTCGCCATCATGCTTATCTCGGTACGGAACGTAATTTAGAGCATTTTGATTATCGCTTTAACAATCTTGATTCATTGAAAGGCTTTTTTATCGCCTTTTTCGATCTCAATCGCTACCGCCGAGTTTTTACCATTCTGGGTTCTGCATTAAACGGTAAACCAATTAGTGGAGTTAGTAAGGAACATACACAACGTCAGATTAAACGAGAATATCTGTTATACGCGTTGGTATTTCTGTTAAGTATAGCGGCATCTGTATATTTCGATACTTGGTTATTTGCGCTGGCATGGTGGCTACCGACACTAATCATTGCTGAAGGAGCTCACTTCATGATCGAAATGCCGGAACATTACGGCCTTAACACCCAAACCATGCCGGATGTCATGGCCAACACCCGTACTATTCGAACCAATCCAATCGTTGCTTGGTACGTCAACGGTAACCATATTCATACCGCACATCATTTCCATCAGGGGGTACCGATGTGCAACGTAAAAAAGCTGAATGAGCTGATTAAACCTCAACTGGAAGTGGTGGAGACTTCTTATTTCTCCTTTTATCGTGATGTCATTCGCGGACGCATCACTCACCAAGAGGATGCCACTTGTATGACTCGTTGATAGGGTTAGTGTTGTTAATCATTTTTTTATACCGGTGATGGAATTATCCACAACTTGTCAAGCGCTTGGTAATCTTTAATGACATTAATTTATTGCCGATGTATAACAAATGGATAGCGTTTTTGTAACTTAATGCAGGTAAAATATAACCTGATTACCATCGAATCTCAGCTAGCTTGAGTAAATACTCAGGTATAGGTGCTGCCCGGATACATGAATAAATAAGCTGTTCGAATGTTTTTTTAAGGTTAAAGCGCCA
>NZ_JAXBVE010000038.1:0-42924 GCF_035181445.1 Photorhabdus africana | reverse complement strand
ACGATAAACTTGAACGGAATTATACCAGTATGGTGGCACTCGCATTCATCATTGTCTGGTTGCCGATGTGGGTTGATTGAATAATGACTTTAAAACATCAACAGCCCCTAGTGTGTTTTTATCCAGGCAATGGTTTTATGAAAAAATCTCTGTCGCCATTTTGTCGCCACTGACTACCAGAAACAAAAAAGCCACTCTTGTTTGAGTGGCCTAATGTACTGATTTAACAGCTAAAATCTGGTGGCCCCTACTGGACTTGAACCAGTGACCAAGCGATTATGAGTCGCCTGCTCTGACCAACTGAGCTAAGGGGCCGTTGAATGTGAGGGATTATACGTACAGTTTTGCTCGCGGTCTAGCTTTGTAAATTCGTATGATCATTTTATGTTCAAAATTGTGTTTTTAGTAAGTAGTGAAAATAGGGAGTGATATAGATTAGTTGTTTTTATGGTCTATTTAACGTTTTTATCCGTTACTGGATTAATTTTTCAGAAACGATTTTGCACCATCTGGTCATATGTTATTCCGATAAAAATCTATTTTATACCCGTCATCTTTCAAGTTGCCTCTTTGTTGGCTGCACTCACTCACCCCGGTCACATAGTTTGCTATGCTCCCGGGGATTCGCTCCCTTGCCGTCGCGATGCATCTTGAAATCCATAGGGTATATACATGATTATTTGAATGATAATCATATTTCTTTCATTCTTCTTTAATCACCAGATGGAAAACGACTTTTTTATCTATCGGCTAAAGAGAATGTTAATTGAGTTATATCAGAGGAACCTGTGATGATATTTCTGCATAAATACCATATTGTCAGAGGATTTAGAGTATCGCCGATATAAAAAACAAAAGCGTCTGCCGGAGCAGACGCTTTTTAGTCAGAATGAATAAAATTGATTATTCATCAAGGAAGCTACGCAGAACCTCAGAACGGCTTGGATGACGTAGTTTACGTAGTGCTTTCGCCTCGATCTGGCGGATACGTTCACGGGTAACGTCAAACTGTTTACCGACTTCTTCCAATGTATGGTCAGTATTCATGTCAATACCGAAACGCATACGCAGTACTTTTGCTTCACGGGCGGTCAAACCTGCCAAGACATCGTGGGTTGCTGAGCGCAGGCTTTCTGAGGTTGCAGAATCCAGCGGCAGTTCCAGCGTTGTATCTTCAATGAAATCACCTAAATGTGAATCTTCATCATCACCGATTGGCGTTTCCATTGAGATAGGTTCTTTGGCAATTTTTAGTACCTTACGGATCTTGTCTTCCGGCATCAACATACGTTCTGCCAGCTCTTCCGGCGTTGGTTCACGCCCCATTTCCTGCAACATTTGGCGGGAAATACGATTGAGTTTGTTGATTGTCTCAATCATATGAACGGGTATACGAATGGTACGAGCTTGGTCGGCAATTGATCGTGTAATTGCCTGACGGATCCACCATGTGGCGTAAGTTGAGAACTTGTAACCACGACGATATTCAAATTTATCAACCGCTTTCATCAGGCCAATGTTGCCTTCTTGGATCAGATCCAAGAATTGCAGGCCACGGTTGGTATATTTTTTTGCAATTGAAATAACCAAACGTAAGTTGGCTTCAACCATCTCTTTTTTCGCTCGGCGGGCTTTTGCTTCACCGATGGACATACGACGGTTGATATCTTTCACCTGTTCAATGGTTAAACCGGTTTCTTCCTCAATTTGACGAAGTTTTTGCAGGCTACGCTGTACTTCTTCTTCCACCTCAAGGAGTTTTTCAGACCACGGTTTGTTCATTGCTTTTGCAGCAGTAAACCAAATGTCACTGGTTTCATTACCGGAGAACAAAGTGATGAAGTTCTTCTTCGGCATTTTGCACTGCTCAACACACATTTTCATGATCCGGCGTTCTTGAAGGCGAACGCGATCCATCATAGAACGCATGTTGTTGACCAGATAGTCAAACTGCTTTGGCACCAGACGGAACTGTTTGAAAACTTCTGAAAGTTTTAAGATTTCGGCCGCAGTATTTGGATGATTGCGACCGTTTTCCTTAATTTCCTGACGGGTGATGTCATACTGTTGTCGCAGTTCTTGGAATTTCTGGCGCGCTAATTCTGGATCGATGCTGTTGTCATCATCACTATCGTCATCACTGTCTTCATCATCGTCGTCTTCATCATCATCGAGCTCTTCCTGTGGAAGTTCAGAACCAACGTGGGTGGCAGTAGGTGCAAGTTCTTCTTCTGCGTTCGGGTCAACGAAACCAGTGATGAGATCTGACAGGCGAGCCTCACCGGCTTCCACACGGTCATATTGTTCCAGTAAGTAGGTGATTGCTTCAGGGTATTCAGCAACAGAGCACTGAACCTGATTGATGCCATCTTCAATGCGTTTAGCAATGTCAATTTCACCTTCCCGGGTCAATAACTCAACGGTACCCATTTCACGCATGTACATACGTACCGGGTCGGTGGTGCGACCGATTTCAGATTCAACACTAGACAGTACTTGTGCAGCAGCTTCCACAGCGTCTTCATCTGTGTCGTTAGCGGTTTCTGCTAGCATCAGATCATCGGCATCAGGTGCTTCTTCCATTACCTGAATGCCCATGTCATTGATCATCTGGATGATATCTTCGATCTGATCGGAATCGACGATATCTTCCGGCAGATGGTCATTGACCTCAGCATAGGTCAGATAGCCTTGCTCCTTACCACGGGTGACAAGTAGCTTTAGCTGTGACTGCGGGTTTTGCTCCATAAGACGGTATCCACACTTCAGAGTATTTGGGTTGGTGTCGGTCGGCGAAACTAATCTGCCAACAATAACTTTTAAGGGCGTTTTCGTTATATTGCCGCTGCCCACTTATAGCGGCAAAATGTAGGGTTATTTCCCTACCTAATGCGGCAGTTAAGCCGTGAATTCAGTGTTTATTTTCTGGCACGGGATTCATTAATCAAGCGAACTTCTTCGCGCTCTTCCGGTGTCAGGCCTTCAGTTCTTGCCCTGGCGATAAGAATGTCTAAACGTTCTTCTAACGCTGAATCAACAAGATGATCCAATGCATCACGAAATGTATTTTCTGCTATTTCTTCTACTTGTATATCGTTCCATGTAGCTAATTTTTCAAGTTGTTTACTAAATTTATTATCACGATATTGTTCTAGCAGTTGTCCAGTTGTCAGCCCTGGCTGAGTAAGACAAACCTCCACAAGCTCCATAAATAATGGTAAGCCTGCAATTTTGGCCTGCATAATTCCCTGTAGGGGGGGAACTAAAGCGGCTAAGTGTGGGTTTTGTACCAATAGTCCTATAAGTATACGCATAGTTGTCGGTTTTAGCTGCGGCATCTGATAATTATTCCCACTTTCCAGATGCTGCGGCAATAAACGTTCCAACTGCACTGCATCAGGGATGCCCATCATATTGCCAAGTTCTTGTCTCATATAGAGACGCAGAACTTCCCCCGGAATCTGGTTGATCAATGGTACGGAAAGTGAACTGAGTTTTGTTTTCCCTTCAGGATTACTCAAATCAACTCGTGGCAATAATGATTCGAACAGAAATTCAGACAATGTATGAGATTGTTCCATTCTTTGTTCAAATGCTTTCCGGCCTTCCTTACGGATTAGTGAATCAGGATCTTCACCATCAGGCAAAAACATAAAACGTAACTGCCTACCATCATTCAGATAAGGGAGCGCTGTTTCCAATGCCCGCCATGCTGCATCACGCCCGGCTCTGTCACCATCGTAACAACAGATGACGTTATCAGTAGCGCGGAAAAGTAATTGAATATGTTCCGATGTAGTCGAAGTACCTAGTGAGGCAACTGCATAATCGATACCAAACTGCGCCAGTGCTACCACATCCATATAACCTTCAACTACTAATAATCGTGAAAGGTCACTGTGATTTTGTTGTGCTTCATAGAGGCCATATAGCTGGCGGCCTTTATGGAAAATTTCAGTCTCTGGTGAGTTGAGATATTTTGGGAGTGCATCTCCCAGAACACGTCCACCAAATGCAATTACGCGCCCTCTACGGTCACGGATTGGAAACATTATTCGTTCGCGGAAGCGGTCATAGGTACGGCCATTATCATTTGCGACCAGCATTCCAGCGTCGTTTAACTGTCGACGATCTTCCGCATTATGAGCAAACCGCTTCAAGGTGTTGTCCCAACCAGCGGGAGCGAAACCAATCGAGAAACGGTGGATAATTTCTTCACTAAGCCCCCGCTGAGCCAGATATTGCCGGGCTTGTTGTGCAGCGGGAGTGTTTAATACATTTTGATAGAAGCTGTTAAGCTTATCCATCAGTTGATAAAGGTTTTGTCTTTGGTGACGTTCTATCTGACTGCTACTGGAACCTGCTTCATAAGGGACTTCCAGACCATGCATAGCAGCTAATTCTTCGATGGATTCGACAAACTCAAGTCTATCGTAATTCATCAGAAAATCGATGGCGTTGCCGTGAGCTCCGCAACCAAAGCAATGATAAAACTGTTTATCGCCATTAACAGTAAACGAAGGTGTCTTTTCGTTATGAAATGGACAGCACGCGTGGTGATTTTTACCCTGTTTTTTAAGTGGCACACGAACATCGATTAGATCGATGATATCGGTACGAGCTAATAAATCATTGATAAATGCGCGCGGAATTCGTCCAGCCATAAGCCCTTTTTACGCCTGTTGATGAACGACAATAAGCCGCGCTCCCTTTCGGAAAGCACGGCCTTTATCTGCAACTACTATTGTCTGCAAATTCAATCACTATGCGGATCAACCGCAAGGATTAGTACAGACGAGTGCGGCGTGCGTTTTCACGAGCCAGCTTCTTAGCGTGACGTTTTACAGCAGAAGCTTTAGCGCGTTTACGTTCAGTCGTTGGTTTTTCATAGAATTCACGACGGCGAACTTCTGCTAATACACCTGCTTTTTCGCAGGAACGCTTAAAGCGACGCAATGCTACGTCGAATGGCTCGTTTTCACGTACTTTAATTACCGGCATGTGCCTCTCACCTCAATAGAAATCGGTCTTGCTGGCGTGGGATGCCAGCCATCTTAAAATGGTGCGGAATTTTACTTCAATGAACACGGCTTTGTAAAGCGCCGCAGCAAATTGAAACAACAACACTACGACGGTGATCTGCAAATCAGTTCCGTAGTATTGATGATAACCACACAGGGATTTTATGTAGAGGGGTGATTATAGACTAAGCAGCAAAAATAGTCAGCATGTAAGCCGCGCAAATTAGCTTATTAATGATAAACTGGTTCTCTTCTGTGGAATATAGGTAGTGTAATGCGAGTTTTAGGTATAGAAACGTCCTGCGATGAAACCGGAATCGCAATTTATGACGACGAAGCTGGTTTATTGGCAAATCAATTATACAGTCAGATTAAACTGCATGCTGATTACGGTGGTGTCGTGCCTGAATTGGCTTCACGTGACCATATCCGCAAAACAGTGCCCTTAATTCAAGCTGCTTTGCAAGAGGCAGGATTAACTTGTAAAGACATTGATGCGGTGGCTTATACAGCAGGTCCTGGTCTGGTTGGTGCGTTGTTGGTGGGGGCGACGATTGGCCGTTCCCTAGCGTTTGCTTGGGATGTTCCTGCGATTCCTGTTCATCATATGGAAGGGCATTTACTCGCTCCAATGCTGGAAGATAACAGTCCTGAATTCCCGTTTGTGGCTTTGCTGGTGTCTGGTGGTCATACACAGCTTATTAGTGTGACGGGCATCGGTAAATATGAGCTGCTTGGTGAATCAATAGATGATGCCGCTGGTGAAGCATTTGATAAAACAGCTAAGTTACTGGGATTGGATTATCCAGGGGGTCCGGTACTCTCTAGAATGGCTCAGAAGGGAGAAGCTGGGCGTTTTGTATTTCCTCGCCCGATGACAGATCGTCCTGGGCTGGATTTCAGTTTTTCAGGATTGAAAACTTTTGCGTCTAATACTATTCATAGCAACAGCGATGATGAGCAGACCAGAGCGGATATTGCCCGCGCTTTTGAAGACGCGGTAGTTGATACATTAGCGATTAAATGTAAAAGAGCGCTTGAGCAGACCGGATTCAAGCGACTAGTGATGGCTGGTGGTGTCAGCGCCAACCGAACATTGCGTATTAAAATGGAAGAAGTCATGGCAAAATTGGGTGGCGAAGTATTTTATGCGCGTCCTGAATTCTGTACAGATAACGGCGCCATGATTGCGCTTGCTGGCATGATCCGCCTAAAAGGAGAGGTGAATGATTCACTTGGCGTGACAGTCAAAGCCCGCTGGCCATTGTCGGAATTACCTCCATTATAAATTTTCTTGATATAATGAAAATAAAAGACCAGTAACTCAATGAGTTGCGGGTCTTTATCCAGCCTTGTTGTTAATCTTCTTTTCTTTGCTCTTTTTCTGTTCGGTTTTTTTCTTTTTCGGGCATCTCTTTTTTCTTTTTTAGCTTGTTCCAGAGACGATTTTCTTGGCCGCGCCACAGGCGCTGGATATTATCATGGTGACGTAGTAACACCAGACAGCAGAGCATGGCTACGGGAAAAGTAAATTCGGGTTTAAACCACCAGACATAAAATGGTGCTATCAAGGCACTGACAATGGCTCCTAAAGAAGAATAGCCACTCAGTAATATGGTCAGCAGCCAGGTGCCCATCATCAAACCTGTCAGATCCCAACCAATTGCCGCAATAGCACCAAAAGCAGTTGCGACACCTTTACCGCCTTTAAATTGGAAAAAGATCGGGTAAATATGGCCGAGACAAGCAGCGATTGCTGTAATTCCTAAATAGAAAGGGGGAACATAGAGTTGATAAGCCAACCAGACGGGGATCATCCCTTTTAGGACATCACAAATTAGTACTATTGCCGCAGTACTGCGGCCACCAATTCGCAATACATTTGTCGCGCCTGGGTTGCCTGAGCCATGTTGACGAGGATCAGGTAGCCCAGCCAGACGACAAATAAGTATTGCGCTGGAAATTGAACCGCAAAGATACGCGAAGATGATCATACCAAGCGCGATAGCACTCATAATGTCTCCCCATAATAATGGTCGTTTTCTTAGTCTAGTCATGGATAATACGCATATTTAGTCGGAAGTGGTATCCGACAAGTTGAAAAACAGGAAAATGACGTGATAGATATCGTATTTATTGAGGAGTTAGTCGTTGTTACCACAATTGGTGTTTACGACTGGGAACAGACCATTAAACAGAAGTTAGTGTTCGATATCGAAATGGGATGGGATAATAAACGCGCATCCTCCAGTGATAATGTCGAATATTGTCTGGATTATGCTAAAGTTAGCGAAGCGATTATCAGTCATGTAGAAAATCAGAATTTTGCTCTGGTTGAAAGAGTGGCGGAAGAGGTAGCGGATCTGCTGTTAAAACGCTTTAATTCGCCGTGGGTACGGATAAAAGTGAGTAAACCGGGTGCTGTCGCGCAGGCTCGCCAAGTGGGTGTTATTATTGAAAGAAAAAAATAATCTGATCAGTAGTGAATTCAGCTGCCATATTATTGTCATTGTTCTTACATAGACTGGTGTGCAGTAGTGCCAGGCTTGATAATCATGTTAATTGATTAATGACAATGGGAATAATGGTAGCTGGGGTTATTCCATGCTACTTGTTTCGGGTATTTATTAATGGGCGACCTCTCTATATGACTGACCTTTCTACCTTGTTTCATGCAGCGGTTCTTGGTGTTGTTGAAGGGCTAACTGAATTTCTTCCTGTTTCCTCTACCGGCCATATGATCATTGTTGGCCATATGTTGGGATTTACTGGCGATAAAGCTGAAACATTTGAAGTTATTATCCAGCTTGGGTCTATCCTTGCTGTGGTAGTGGTGTTTTGGCGTCGCTTGTTTGGGCTCATTGGCATCCACTTTGGTGAAGTTCCTCATGAAGGTAAAACCAATGGCAAACTGAAACTGAGTCATATTATTTTGGCAATGCTACCTGCGGTGACACTTGGGTTGATGTTCCACGATGTCATCAAATCACTGTTTAACCCACAAAGCGTGATGTACGCCTTGGTTATTGGTGGTGTGTTGCTAATTACAGCAGAAATCTTGAAACCTAAAACACCAAAAGCAGAAGGGCTGGATGATATTACTTATCGTCAAGCTTTTATGATTGGCTGTTTTCAGTGTTTGGCTTTATGGCCGGGATTTTCCCGTTCAGGCGCGACAATTTCTGGTGGAATGCTGATGGGGGTTAATCGTTATACTGCATCAGAATTCTCGTTTATTTTGGCTGTACCGATGATGATGGGAGCAAGTGGATTAGATTTATATAAGAGCCTGCATTTTTTGAGCGCTTCTGATATCCCAATGTTTGCTGTTGGTTTTGTTACTGCATTTGTTGTCGCGTTAGTCGCTATTAAAACTTTTCTGGCATTGATTAAGCGTATATCTTTTATCCCATTTGCTATCTACCGCTTTATTGTGGCAGCCGCTGTTTACTGGGTATTTATGTAGTGAATGGTTCCCCCTGATATCAATTTAACTCAAATATTGCCTAGTGTTTGATATCAGGGGATGCTTCAGGTAACAGTATTGTCTTGAGCTGTATCGTCTTGTTGTTTCCATTGCGCCAATGCGTGCTGACGCTGACGTCGTAACTCATAACCAATGTCAGCACCACGTAATCCACTGTCTACAATATTTTTTACCTGAACTTGTCTGGCGACTTTGAATGCCTGTCGCAGATAATCACCTTGTGGATAGGGTGTATCTTCAAAACCGGTACGACCCCGCGCATCGGCTTCACTGATGATAATTAATTGCTCTATTCGCTGAGGCTTACGCCATGCATCAACAGCATCAAACAATTTAAGTAATGTTTTTGGCCGCAATTGAGTGACGGTATGCACTAAATCATGATATTGAGCAGCCAGTTTTGCCAAATCACGAGCAGAATTAGGAACACGCAGACGTTGGCATAATTGGTCAACTAACTTAACGCCTGCTGGCCCATGTCCATAATGGTGAGGCCACTGTTCTGGTGGCGTCAGCCCTTTACCAAGATCATGGCATAGAGCAGCAAAACGACTATCGACTTCATCTGTTAATTCAGTCGCTACTTTCAGCACCATTAACGTATGAATACCGGTATCAATCTCAGGATGCCACTTCTCTGGTGCGGGAACACCAAACAAATTATCAATTTCAGGAAACAACACTGCCAATGCACCACAATCACGTAAAACCTGAAAAAAGACCTGAGGGGAAGGGCTAGCAAGGGCTTTCTCGGTCTCTTTCCAGACACGTTCTGGTGTGAGTACTGATAACTCGCCGTTGGTTGCCATATTTGACATTAATGCTTGTGTTTCGGGCGCGATGGTAAACCCTAAATGGGCGAAACGAGCGGCAAAACGAGCGACTCGTAATATCCTTAGCGGATCTTCAGAGAAAGCGTCAGAAACATGGCGTAGAATACGATTGTTCAAATCATCAACACCATGATAAGGATCGACCAGTTTACCCGCGGGTGTTTGAGCGATCGCATTAACTGTCAGATCACGACGCTGCAAATCGTCTTCCAGTGTGACATCCGGCGCTGCATAACAAGTAAAACCCATATATCCCAGGCCGGATTTTCTCTCAGTGCGTGCTAAGGCATACTCTTCATGGGTTTGGGGATGCAGGAACACCGGAAAATCTTTGCCAACTTGCTGATATCCTAGAGATAACAGTGCTTCTGATGTTCCACCCACAACGACCCAATCCCGCTCTTTTACAGGAAAATTTAGCAGTCGGTCACGTATTGCGCCGCCAACCAGATAGACTCTCACCTAACATGTTCCTTATTAACTCATCCAACGGTCATTACGCTTACGGCGAGGGATCATATGTGGCAGTAATAGCCCAAAGATTAAACCAGCGCCTGCAACACCACCGCCGTACATAAACCATTGCAGAATGATATTACGTTGTTTGTCATCAAGTTGCAGATTTGCAGCATCAAGCTTTTTCTCTGCTACTGTCAGTTTGTTTTTTAACCTTTCATTCTCTTTTTTCAGTTCTGCAACAATGCTACTACTATTGGCAGCCTTCAGTTGCATGTCGGCAGTGCGCTGATTCCAGTTATTGTCTATATTGGCTAGTTTCTCTGTCAATGTTTTCACTTCCTGTTCCAACTCTGGGAGGCGGATGCGTAGGCTTGGTTTATTACTGAGTTGGTTAACGGGTAGCCAGACAAGGCGGCCTTTATCATCTTTAACTTGAGCGTAATTACTATCCCGATTGATGTTTACCAATGTGACTTCATCACCGGCATTCAGTGTACCGGCAATACGATACTGGTTACCTGGCCCGGCGTGTGTGTAGGTAGATAACTCATCAGATACATAGCGCTTTCCTTCCGCGTGGGTAGTGAGCGAAAAGCTGAGGCTCATTAACGCCGTGAGAAGTAAATGTAGTTTTCGCATTGTAATTTCAACCGTTTTTTATCTATGGTGAGTTTAGAATTTGATAGTAAAGAGTTAAGTTTGCTAGAGCAATCAGTAAACCAAAATGACATTCTGCTAATTGGTTGAATACGGGGCTTGTTATCTGTTGAACGAAGCATTTCCTGTTAATGACTATCATAACTTGCAGAAAAGAAAAATTTTAATTTTTTTCTTACTCATCGTGGCAAAAAGCGAAATCAAGGTAAGATGAGAGCAAAGATTGCCATCAACGGTGTAGATATGAGTGTAGAAATTGAATTAAAACTTATCGCCAAACTACAAGTTATTCCTACAATTCGCCAGCAATTATTGTTATTTCCTCATGACTATTTTTCTCCCCAAAAATTGACCAATATCTATTTTGAAACGCTGGATAATCAACTGCGTGGTCTTGATATGGGGTTGCGGATCCGTGGTTTTGATGATCAATATGAGATGACGGTTAAAACAGCTGGTAAGGTGGTTGGCGGTTTGCATCAGCGACCGGAATATAATGTGCCATTGGCAAAGCCGGAACTGGCATTGACTCTGTTTCCACCGCACATCTGGCCTGACAACTGTGATGTGGAAGCATTGCAATCCCGTTTGAATGCGTTATTCAGTACTGACTTTATGCGTGAGAAGTGGGTGGTGACTTATGGACAAAGTGAGATTGAAGTGGTGCTTGATCAGGGAGAAATTATTGCAGCGAATCGCAAGGAGCCAATCTGTGAGTTTGAACTGGAGTTAAAGCAAGGGATCGTAGCCGATGTATTAGCATTGGCGGTTGAGTTGGCAAAATCAAATGGCTTGCGGCAAGGAAATAGAAGCAAAGCGGCCCGTGGTTATCAATTAGCTCAGGGAAAACCAAAAGCAGTTTGGCCTTCAACCCAGGTGGAAATTGATATGCAGCAGCCATTGCCTTCGGTACTTACGTCGATATTAGCCCATTGGCAGGAGCAAGAGGAATGTTGGCTGGCCGGCTTATCAGACGGTCGAGATGGCTTAAAGCAAGTACTGACTTTGATTCAGCAGACGATCGAATATTCTAGTGAGCCGGAACAGTTGGATAACCAATTAGTGGCTATCAACCAGAAATTATGGGATACGGACACAGAAGCTGAAACGCTATGTTATAGCTCGCTCTATTTGCAATGTAAGTTGGCACTGACTATGTGGTTAATAAATCTCTCCGCTTAAATAACAGGAATTCTCTATGTTGCCACTTTCAACTCCGCTTCTGGCCCAGTTACAGCGTGTGACTGAACATTTTCATCAACTGACTTTGAACGTTGAACCTGTTGCTGCTCATGAGCAGGCCATATTATCCCTGAGCAATTTTGTTGTTGAAAACCTGCAAACTCATCCTGAATGGTTAGCTGAGATCCGCCAACATCCACCTAAAGCGCAGGAGTGGCGTCAATATGCTGAATGGCTGCAACAATTACTCTCATCAGTAGAGGATGAAAATACCCTCATGCGGGTTTTACGCCAGTTCCGTAACAAGATTCTGGTTAGAATAGCCTGGTCGCAGGCGTTACATAGCATTACGACTCAGGAGACACTGCAACAGCTTAGTATGTTGGCTGAAACGTTAATTATTGCGGCTCGTGATTGGTTGTATCAGCGTTGTTGTCAGGATTGGGGAACGCCTTGTAATGAGCGGGGAGAACCACAACCGCTGTTGATTCTCGGGATGGGAAAACTGGGCGGTGGTGAGTTGAACTTCTCTTCTGATATTGATCTGATTTTTGTCTATCCTGAAAACGGCATTACCCAAGGTGGCCGACGTGAAATGGATAACACCCAGTTTTTTACCCGCTTAGGGCAGCGTCTTATCAAAGTGCTCGATCAGCAAACTGTGGATGGTTTTGTATATCGGGTAGATATGCGCTTGCGCCCGTTCGGTGATAGTGGCCCATTGGTGTTTAGTTTTGTTGCACTGGAAGATTACTATCAAGAGCAAGGGCGTGATTGGGAACGTTATGCGATGGTGAAAGCACGGATTATGGGTTCGGGCAACCAAGCGTATGGTGAAGAGTTACGCCGGATGTTGAGACCATTTATCTTTCGTCGTTACATTGATTTCAGTGTGATTCAATCCCTGAGAAATATGAAAGGCATGATTGAACGGGAAGTGCGTCGCCGTGGCTTGAAAGACAATATCAAACTGGGTGCTGGTGGTATTCGTGAAATTGAATTTATCACCCAAGTGTTCCAACTGATTCGTGGTGGACGTGAACTGTGTTTGCAATCTCAGGCGTTGTTACCAACTCTTCAAATAATAGCGCAGTTGGCGCTTTTGCAATCATTGCAGGTGAAACAACTTGCTGACGGTTACCTTTTTTTGCGGCGGTTAGAAAATCTTTTACAGTCAATTAATGATCAACAAACTCAGACTCTGCCAGAAGATGAGCTGAATCGTTCACGACTGACGTGGGGCATGGGATTTGAAAGTTGGGACGCTCTAATAATTGAATTGAACAGCAAGATGGGTGCTGTTCGGGCTATTTTTACGCAATTAATTGGTGATGACAGTGATAATAGTGAAGAGGAACCTGGCCATGTACCATTTAAAAGTCTGTGGCTGGAAGATCTCGAAAAAAAAGAGTTAATCATACTCGCTCCGCACTTGGATGAAGAAATTGCACAGCAGATATTGCATATTATTTCTGTGTTCCGCCATGATGTGGGTAAAAGAACCATCGGACCTCGTGGGCGTGATGTGCTCGACCATCTGATGCCACGTTTATTGGCAAAAGTCTGTTTGCGGCAAGATGTCAATCAAGATGTTAACGTAGTGTTAGAGCGGGTTATCCCTCTGTTGTTAAGTATTGTCAGCCGTACAACTTACCTGGAACTGATACTTGAATCGGAAGCTGTACTGACACATGTTATCCGGCTGTGTGCTGCTTCACCGATGATTGCGGCTCAGCTTGCAGCTCATCCATTGTTGCTGGATGAGCTGCTTGATCCACAATTTCTGTATGAGCCTTTGCCACTGAATGCCTACAAGGATGAATTGCGGCAATATTTGTTGCGGATACCTGAAGATGATGAAGAGCAGCAATTAGAGGCGCTCCGCCAGTTTAAGCAGGCGCAATTACTGAGGATTGCGGCGGAGGATATTACTGGCGTGTTGCCGGTGATGAAAGTCAGTGATCATCTCACTTATCTGGCGGAAGCAATTATTGAAGCGGTGGTTTTACAGGCGTGGGGGCAAATGGCAAAACGTTATGGTGTTCCATCACATCTGAGTCAGCGGCAAGGATTAGGATTTGCTGTGATTGGTTATGGCAAATTGGGCGGCTGGGAGTTGGGTTATAGTTCTGATCTTGATTTGGTTTTCTTGCTTGACTGCCCGATGGATGTGATGACCGATGGCGATCGATCGATTGATGCCTGGCAATTTTACTTGCGTCTTGCCCAACGAATTATGCACTTGTTCAGTGCTCGAACCTCCTCTGGTGTGTTGTATGACGTGGATGTCCGTCTGCGTCCTTCCGGTGAATCAGGTATGTTAGTCAGTACCATCGGTGCGTTTGCTGATTATCAGCAGAATCAAGCATGGACTTGGGAACATCAGGCGTTGGTACGAGCTCGTATGGTATTTGGTGATGAAAACTTACATCGGGATTTTGAGCGGATACGCCATCAGACGTTATGTACGCAACGAGAACCTGCTTTGTTGCGTCAGCAGGTAAGGGAAATGCGGGAAAAGATGCATCAACATTTAGGCAGTCACCATTCAGATCAATTTGATATTAAAGCTGATCCGGGGGGGATCACCGATATCGAATTTATCGCTCAATATTTGGTGCTTCGTTACGCGGCTGAAAATGAGCGTTTGGTGCGTTGGTCGGATAATGTGCGAATTTTTCAATTAATGGCGGCTTATGAAATTATGGATGAAGGTGAGGCAGTCGCATTAACACAGGCTTACGTTTCTATGCGTGATGAACTACATCATCTGACGTTACAGACGCATTCCAGTCGAGTATCAACCCACTGTTTCAGTGAGCAGCAAGAACGGGTACGTCGTAGTTGGCAACAGTGGTTGGGTGAACAATAACGGGTTTATCGGTTTGGTGTAGGGATTTTACGGTCGTATGATAATATTTGGCACCAATTTGATATCTAATATTTGGAGCAAGGGATGAAAATGACACTCCCGGATTTTCACTGTGCAGAGGTTTTAGTCGTCGGTGATGTTATGTTAGATCGCTACTGGTACGGGCCGACCAGCCGGATTTCGCCGGAAGCGCCGGTGCCTGTAGTAAAAGTCAATACCATTGAAGAGCGTCCGGGAGGCGCTGCCAACGTTGCTATGAATATTGCTGCTCTTGGGGCAAATTCACATTTAATCGGTTTGACTGGGATTGATGACGCAGCACATGCGCTGTGTGAGAAACTGAGCAGCGTTAAGGTGCGCTGTGACTTTGTTTCTGTCCCAACCCATCCGACAGTGACTAAACTGAGGGTACTTTCCCGTAATCAGCAGTTAATTCGCTTAGATTTTGAAGAGGGTTTTGATAACGTCGATGCGCAGCCAATGTTTGAGCGCATTGAACAGGCGTTACCTCATATTGGAGCATTGGTTCTATCTGACTATGCCAAAGGTGCACTGAGTCAGGTTCAGGAAATGATCAAACTGGCAAATGCGGCCAAAGTCCCGGTATTAATTGATCCGAAAGGTAATGATTTTGAGCGTTATCGTGGTGCAACTTTGTTAACACCAAATCTGTCTGAATTTGAAGCGGTCGTGGGCCACTGCAAAGATGACAATGAGTTGGTTGAGAAGGGGACTCGGTTAGTTAAGGATTTGGATCTTCAGGCATTACTGATCACCCGTTCTGAACAGGGAATGAGTTTGCTGAGTGTTGATCAGCCACCACTGCATTTGCCTACGCAGGCGCAAGAAGTGTTTGATGTTACGGGTGCTGGCGATACAGTTATTGGCGTGTTAGCAACGGCGATTGCGGCTGGAAAGCCACTGAATGAAGCTTGTTTCTTGGCGAATGCGGCTGCGGGGGTTGTCGTTGGCAAACTGGGAACGTCGACCG
Source organism: Photorhabdus africana (assembly GCF_035181445.1). Classification (NCBI taxonomy): domain Bacteria; kingdom Pseudomonadati; phylum Pseudomonadota; class Gammaproteobacteria; order Enterobacterales; family Morganellaceae; genus Photorhabdus; species Photorhabdus africana. The sequence goes on along the minus strand of NZ_JAXBVE010000038.1, from coordinate 27,422 downwards.
TTTCGCCGATTGAACTGGAGAATGCTATCCGTGGCCGTGCTGAAACAGGTTTTGGTGTGATGACCGAATTTCAGCTTAAACAGGCTATTGTTGATGCTCGTCAACGTGGTGAAAGGGTCGTGATGACTAATGGCTGCTTTGATATTCTGCATGCAGGTCATGTCTCTTATCTGGAGAATGCCCGTAGACTGGGTGATCGGTTAATTGTTGCTGTTAACAGTGATGCATCAACTAAACGGTTGAAAGGTGAGAGCCGTCCTGTTAATCCACTAGAGCAACGAATGATTGTGTTATCTGCTCTGGGCGCTGTGGATTGGGTTGTGCCGTTTGAAGAGGATACGCCACAGCGATTGATTGCGGATGTTTTGCCGGATGTATTGGTAAAAGGGGGCGATTATAAACCGGAAGAAATTGCTGGTAGTGAAGAAGTTTGGGCTGCGGGCGGAGAAGTTAAAGTGTTGAACTTTGAAGATGGTATTTCAACAACCAATATCATCAAGGCGATTAAAAATCAGTAAATAATGCTTTAGCTTATCATTGAAAATAGCCAGAAAATATTACTGCATTGATCACTGTAAATTATTTATTTGATCATATTATTAGCATGAAAGTCGGGCAAGATATGAAATCTTCCCGGCTATTTTTTATTTAATTTGTGCATAATTGAGTGATATTTAATCATGAATAATATAGATATTTGTAATATCGGGTGCGAATAATTTAATTAACGACATGATTACAATTAAAATATTATGATTGTAATTTAAGTTAATATAATTTTATTCTCTAATGGGTGGGGAATTAATCAGAAGAAGTGTGATGTAACAGATAGTTTTCTATCTTTGAGGCATAAAATGCTGGTCACGTAACGTCGGCTTATTCATAATGATTTCTGATGTAAACGATTTTTAAATGGAATATGTTATCTATAACTTTTACATCTTAAAGTTAGTAGATAAACGGATAAATTTTTTACGCAGGAATAAGTTCTTATGCAAGGTAAGTTGATTTTATCTTCAATTTGTTTAGCTTCGGCAATATTAGCAGGGTGTACAACTGAATCTTCTAATACCGTCCAGGTACAAAAAGTTAATTCTTATAATACGGTATATCAAGGTGTTCGTAGTCCAATTGCGATCGGTAAGTTTGAAAACCGTTCCAGCTATCAAAATGGCATTTTCTCCGACGGAGTTGATCGCCTTGGTAATCAATCTAAAACGATTTTAGTCTCGCACTTACAGCAAACTGGCCGCTTTACGGTGCTGGAACGTACTAATATGGCGGAACTGAAAGCAGAAGCGGGTTTACAAGGTAAATCGCAGAAGTTGAAAGGTGCTGCTTACGTTATTACCGGTGATGTGACTGAATTTGGCCGCAAAGAAGTGGGTGATCATCAGTTATGGGGGCTGTTAGGGCGCGGTAAATCACAGGTGGCTTATTCTAAAGTCATGTTGAATGTGGTGAATGTAGAAACTTCCGAAGTGGTTTTCTCTGTGGCTGGTGCAGGAGAATATAAATTATCCAACCGTGAAATTATCGGCTTTGGTGGTACCGCCAGCTATGATTCCACACTGAATGGTAAAGTATTGGATCTGGCTATTCGTGAAGCAGTAAACCGTCTGGTTGAAAGTGTTGAAACCGGTGCATGGAAGCCATCTAATTAAGAAATATAGGGATATATATTCATGATATTAATGAAAAAAGCGGGCTTATTGCTGGCAGCTATGGCCTTAGCGGGTTGCGTCACGCAGCCAAAAACAATTTATGAGTGGGATAAATACCAACCTACAATTTATCAATATTATCAGCAGGATAAGATGGGGTTTGAAGAGCAGTTACAGGCTTTGCAGCAGGTGATTGAAAGAGCGAAAGCGAAAGATAAGTCTGTACCGCCTGGGTTGCATGCTCAGATTGGTCTGCTTTATAGCAAAACAGGTCGTGTTTCAGAAGCATTCCATCAGTTTGAAATAGAGAAAAAATTATTTCCTGAGTCAGCGCCATTTATGGATTTTCTATTAAGTAAAAATAAAGGAACTATGCAATGAACCGTATTCTCGTCGCATTAAGTCTATTGGCGGCATTTGTGCTGACAGGATGTAGTAAATCTGTCCCTTATGATTACACTGCATTTAGAGAAAGCAAACCTAAATCTATTCTGGTTCTGCCGGCGGTAAACAAATCTCTGGAAGTTAAAGCAGGGCATAGCCTGATTTCTCATGTGACATATCCATTGGCGGAATCTGGCTATTACGTTTTTCCGGTTGCTGTTGTGGAAGAGACATTTCAGCAAAATGGCGTGACAGCGGCACAGGATGTTCAGAAGATCAGTTACAAAAAATTGCATGATATTTTTGGGGCAGATTCCGCGCTCTATTTGGATATTGAAGAATATGGTACGCAATATCAGATTATTAACAGCGATACTCGTGTAACGGCTTCAGCGAGGTTGGTGGATTTGCGTAGTGGTAAGCAATTGTGGCATGGTTGGACTACTGCTTCATCAACTGAAAATCAAAATAGTTCGAATAATCTTATTGGCATGTTGGTATCTGCCGTAGTTTCACAGATAGCTAATACCATTATGGATAGAGGTCATGAAATTGCCGGTATTACAAGTAGCCGCTTACTGACAGCCGGTGGTAGCCATAGTTTGCTTTATGGTCCACGTTCTGAGCATTACGGTAAAGAAAAGCATTTAATCTCTAATTAAGTGTGGATGTGGTAATGAGCAGAATACGATATCTGCTCATTATTGCGGTTATTTTTATGTAAAGTAATTATTCTTCTTCTTTTGCCGTGTTATCAGCAGATGGAACATACTTATTTTCAAACTTCGCTTCCAATTCACTTAAACGCTGTTCCATCGCGGTCAATTTTTCACGAGTACGTAACAGAACCTGAGTTTGAATATCAAATTCTTCACGATTCACTAAGTCAAGCTTGCCAAGTTGGGATTGCAAAATCATCCGTAATTTTTTCTCTACATCACCACCAAACTCTTTAACCCCCTTTGGTAAAGAATCTTGGATCTGGCGGGCAATTTGTTCAATTTTTTTGGGATCGAGCATGATGCATCCTTTTTATGACATAAATAATTTCTGAATAGTGTAATACCAGATAGTAAAACCACAAGCCATTGTGAGCTAGGTTTCACATTTGATTTTGTTGATTGCCGCCGGCAAATATTAGCGTTATAGTTCACTGGCTTATCTCAGGGCGGGGTGAAAGTCCCCACCGGCGGTAAAACATCAGTCCATCTTTCTGGTGGCATGGTGAAGCCCGCGAGCGCTCCGTTTGTGGTTATCTTTATGATAAAACGGAGGTCAGCAGATCCAGTGTAATTCTGGAGCCGACGGTGATAGTCCGGATGGGAGAGAATAACGGCATCTGTCGGGCTCTGTGCTCGTCTGTTGTTCCGGCTATGGTATTTAATATTGTGTAATAAATATTATGTTATGAAATATTTATTACGAAATATTGTGTTACGAAATATTGTGCCATAGCGAGAACTCCTCAAGACCGCCCTGATTCTGGTAATCCATAAATTTTAATGAGGTTTCTTTACCATGAATCAGACGCTACTTTCTGAATATGGCACATCATCAGAACGTGTTGAACACGCCATTAATGCTTTGCGTGATGGAAAGGGGGTGATGGTGCTGGATAATGAAGATCGTGAAAATGAAGGTGATATTATCTTTGCGGCCGAAACTATGACTGTAGAGCAAATGGCACTGACTATCCGTCATGGCAGTGGTATTGTCTGCTTATGTCTGACAGAAGAACGCCGCCAGCAATTACAATTGCCCATGATGGTAGAAAATAACACTAGCCCATTTCAGACTGCATTCACTGTAACCATTGAGGCTGCACAAGGGGTGACGACGGGGGTTTCTGCGGCTGACCGTATCACAACCATTCGTGCAGCGATTGCTGATAATGCAAAACCAAGTGACTTGAATCGACCGGGACATGTTTTTCCACTGCGTGCTCAACCTGGTGGCGTGTTGGTTCGTCAAGGGCATACTGAGGCAACAATTGATTTAGTCTGTTTGGCCGGTTTTAAACCCGCAGGTGTATTGTGCGAATTAACCAATGATGACGGTTCAATGGCGCGTACCCCGGAGGTAGTGCAATTTGCGAAACTGCATAATATGCCGGTAGTCACTATTGAGGATCTGGTGATTTATCGCCAAGCAATAGAGCAAAAAGCAAGCTGAAACCTAATTGTTTGATAACCGGATGAAATATCAGTTATAACGCATGCATTTTTTAAAGTCACAGTTTGCATAAACTGTGGCTTTTCAGTTTTTTTGAAAAACTCCATCACCTTTAGCCCACTATTTTGCTTACCCTGGGAGGCGTAACCTCGCTGCAAGTATTAAAATTACCTATATTTGGTGTGAGAGGTTGTTATGAATATTTCCAGAATGCCGGCACTGTTTATTGGTCATGGCAGCCCAATGAATGTACTGGAAGAAAATCGCTATACCAATGTGTGGCGTGAACTTGGTGAAAGACTGCCTGTACCCAGAGTGATTCTGGCGATTTCTGCTCATTGGTATACCAATGGCACATTGGTAACAGCCATGACACAGCCGAAGACTATTCATGATTTTCGTGGTTTTCCACAGGAATTGTATGAAACTCGGTATCCGGCGAAGGGTTCACCTGAACTGGCGGCTTTAGTGCAGGAGATGTTGGAACCTGTGGAGGTTTATGCCGATCATCATCAGTGGGGATTGGATCACGGGACTTGGGGTATTCTGGTTAAAATGTATCCTCAGGCCAATATTCCCGTGATTCAACTGAGTATAGATGACGTCAAGCCAGCGACGTACCACTATGAATTAGGGAAAAAGCTGGCTGCATTACGAGATGAAGGTGTTTTGATTCTAGGGAGTGGTAATGTGGTACACAATCTTCGTACCATGAAACGGCAGGAACCTAATGCGGAACCATACCCGTGGGCGGAATCATTTAACCATTATGTGCGTGATAACCTTACCAGTTATGAGCAACCTTATCCTTTGATTCATGCACTGGACAGAGAAGATGGCCTATTATCGAACCCATCTCCTGAACACTTTTTACCGTTGCTGTATATCATGGGAACGTGGGATAGAAAAGAAGTGGTTTCTATTCCTGTAGATGGTATTGAGTCTGGTTCGCTGAGTATGTTGTCTGTGCAGGTTGGTTGAATTGAACGTTCTTGTCGTTATTATCCGCATTTGACATAAGAGGAATTCATTCAACAGCACAGTCGGTTGAGTGATGCTCAGGGGGTAATTGCCCGTGAATTGGGGCTTTCAAGTTGGGTTAAGCTGAAAGCCCATATCGATGTACAGAGATATTTAAAAATGACGAATAAGGTTGACATTGATAGAGGTAGATTAATCTATAGGGTATATAAGTTTATAAGAATACAACGTTTTTATCGGATTGTTGAAGGAGGAATCTTTGGCGTTGTGGCAACCTGCTTTAATTCCTCCTTGGTGAGTAATTAATCCAAAATAATATGTGGATAGAAGCGAGATAAATCCTGAGTTATGAGTTCACTGTCTTCCCGCAAACCAATACCGCAAGGCTGATCATTTACCAGCCAACTACCAATTAGCGTATAATTGTCACCGAATTTTGGCAGTGTATGAAATTGCTGAACGATCATACCTTCTTTTCCGTAAGGGCCATCAACACTGGCAATTTCCTTGCCCTTTTCAATAATACGGATATTAGCCCCTTCCCGTGAGAACAGCGGCTTAATAACATAGCTATCCATTGCCGGATAATTATCATCGGCAAAATAAGCGGGTAGCAGGTTTGGATGATTTGGAAACATCTTCCACAACATCGGTAACAATGCTTTGTTGGAAATAATACTTTTCCAGGCGGGCTCTAACCAACGAACGCCAGCATCTTCTAATTTGGTAGCGAAAATCTCACGGAACATCAATTCCCAAGGGTAGAGTTTGAACAGATTGCTGATCACCTGGTCTTTTAGATCAGTAAACTGCCCTTTTTCCCCCAGACCGATATCTTCAATAAATAAGAACTCGGTTGGAACACCGGCTTCCAGCGCACAATCTTGCAAGTATTGAACGGTACCGCGATCTTCTTCCGTATCTTGACAGCAAACCATGTGCAGTAAGCCAAAGCCATGTTCATCACGCAATTGAGCAAAGCGTTCAATCAATTGCTCTTGCATGCTGTTGAATTGATCGGCATGTGTTGGCAATAACCCGGCATTCATCTGATCTTCTAACCAGATCCATTGGAAAAAAGCGGACTCATACAGCGAAGTGGGTGTATCAGCATTATTTTCCAACAATTTTGCCGGGCTTTTGCCATCGTAAACTAAATCCAAACGGGAATAGAGTGACGGCTGGCTGGTAATCCAGGAACTACGGACAAAATCCCAACAATGTTTTGGGATCTGAAATTTAGTCAGCAATTCTTCACTATCGACGACTTTCTCGACTACCTGCAAACACATTTGATGTAGTTCAGCGGTGGTAGCTTCGATTTCTTCAATTTGGGCAAGAGAAAACTGGTAATAAGCCTCTTCACACCAGTATGGTTCACCATGCATGGTGTGAAAATTAAAGCCATATTCTGTTGCTTTCTCGTGCCAGTCTGGGCGTTCAGTAATCGCAATGCGTTTCATCCGCGATTAGCCCCCCATTGAACGTGAAGTGGAACCAGAAGAGGAACTACGTTGCATGGTTGACTGTTTTGCAACAGAGTCACCGAAGCCGCCACGGGTGATGGTTGTTGTCGTGGCGGGTTTTGGTGCCATAGCGGTTTTAGGTACTGTCATGGAACGGCCACCGGCAGTAGCAGGGCCATAGCTTTTACCTGTCGCATCAACAAATTTACCGTTTGCCGGGCTGGTGGCAGATTTGGAGCTAAACAGCGGTTGTGATGGCGCTGCGCCACCGCCCATCAGACGCCCCATCATAAAACCGGCCATCAGAGGCATCCAGAAACTGCCACTTTGCTGCGGTTGGGCTTGTGCATTGCTATTCGCAGCTGTGCTGGAGCCATCCGTGGTAGATATGCTGCCAAGGCCCGCCTGTGCCGGAGCTTGAGTACATTGTGCTTCACCAAACTCAGCGATACAGTCTTCTTTGGTCGCATATTTAGGCGCTGTTTTTTCCGCTTCTTTCAAAGCGTTGTTGTAAGTCAGCTTACATTGTTCACTTTGTGATGGGTTTGTCTGAGAACAGTCATCTGCATTCATGTAAAGAGAGACGGTTTCATCACTCTGTTCACAGGCAGATAACATGAAAACCGCACTGACAGCGATTGCCACAGGAGCAAGGCGATAGTTGCGCCAAGCCTTACGGAATGTGTCGTGATTAATATTTTTGGTCCGCTTTATTGTCATCGTCGTATACCCAGATTTTAGATGTCTATGATTCTTTATGAAATAGCTTTAAGGATAGGGGAAATATGAACAAAATTAAAGCATAAACCTTCGAATTGTTAGCCTGATTTCTTTGTCTGACAAAGAGGTTGCTGGATATTGATTATCTGGTATTCCGTTTAATCTGGTTTTGATGCTGAAAAACCGCTATTTTTTAGAAAAACAGTGTTGTAATTGATATTTTATGGTATTAATCCGAACACCATGAATTCCGGTGATTGAATATGTAACATGATAATGTAAGTGAATCTACTAATTATATTGTCTATTTTACATCTCCAGCAAATAATCTTAGGAATATAATCTTAAATTAATAACTTATATTATTGGTGTTGTATTTTCTATTTTAATTAAGGAATTAAGTAGCATGGATAAAATTCAATATCCAGAAAAGTGGCAGACGCGTTTTGCATTCTTTGAAAAAAATGGTGCTCCTAAAACGCCTGAGCATAAAGCTGCCATGAAAGCAGAACCCTCTATCCGTCGTATGTTGTTGAACATGAACTTTATTGCCTTCTTTTTTGGTTTCATTTACTTCTTTGTTCTAGGATTATGGCGGAAAAATCTGATTTTATTCGGTATTGCTGTTGTCATGATTATGCTATTGGGGGTTATTGAAAGCATTCTGAATATTGAGATTCCTCCCGCTGCTGGCATAGGGATTAACAGTGCTTTTGCGGTAATATGGGGTACTACTGCTAACTATGCTTATTATTTGAAAGAAAATATGAATAGCCAGAGTTGGAATCCATTTGAAGGGTTTTTCTGAGTTATATATTTTCTACATTAAGATAAATATTGGGTTTTCTTTCGGAGTAAATTGTTGTTGGTTGGAAATAAAACAGCCCGCTTTATGGCGGGCCGTTAATTAGTGAAAGTGAATAACTGAATCAGTTACGAGCAGATGTTACCGGGGTTCCTGTTTCCTGAACAATGCTGTTAGCGGAAGTCGAGAGCTGTTTACCTAGCGAATTATTCAGAGCAACTAAATCCTTCTCATTGAGCGTACCCAGTGCATGCTGAATATTCAGTTGATTAATCAGATAATCATAGCGAGCATTGGATAGCTTCTGTTTGGCCTCGTACAACTTGGTCGTGGCATTCAGTACATCAACAATGGTACGTGTGCCAACTTGATAACCCGCTTCCATTGCGTCGAGTGAGCTTTGCGCCGAAACAACAAGCTGTTTATAGGCGTCGATACTGCTGATGGAAGCAGATATGTTGTTAAAGGAAGAACGGACAGTCTGTACAACATTGCGGTAGGTGCTCTCTAATTGTTCGCTGGCGCTGACAAAACCATATTGTGCCTGTTCAACGCGGGAACTGGTGGCGCCGCCGCTATAAATTGGCAGACGAAGTGTCAGGCCGACGCTGTTTTCACCGCTATAGTTGTTTGATCTGCCTGGTGCATGATTCTGGCTGTTTGAAACATTGGTAGATGCGCCTAAATCAATAGTTGGCATATGACCGGTTTGGGCTGCTTTGATTTGCTCACGAGCTAAGTCCTGACTTAAACGGGCAGATAATAGACTTAAATTACGTTTCTCTGCCTCTTTCAGCAGAATATCCACCACTTCTGGCTTCTGTGTTTTGAAATGATCAATATTTAGTGAGGCTAACCGAGGGTAATAAATACCCGTGACCTGACGCAGGGCTTCCAATGCATTGTCCAGCTCATTACGGCTGGCAACTTCCTGAGCGAGTACATCATCGTAATTAGCTCGGGCGTTCTGGACATCAGTAATTGCAACCAGACCGACATTAAAACGTTGAGTCGTTTGATCCAACTGGCGGTAAATGGCCGCTTTCTGAGCTTCAATGTAGGAGAGTGTATCAATGGTACGCAGTACTTTGAAATAAGCTGTTGCACTATCCAAGATCAGTTTTTGTTCACTGCTTTGATAGGTAACATCAGCAATACCTGCCGTTTTTTCTTCTAAGTTCAATAGGCGCCATTTAGACATATCAAAAATGGTTTGAGTCAAACCAAGCTTTGCATTCAATGTATTGCTTTCTGTGTCACGTTGATCGCGGTAACCACTGTTATAGGAGTATCCGGTATTTAATTCCAACTGAGGTAATAATGGGCTACGGGATTCATTAATTTTTTCAAAAGCTTTATTACGTTCAGCCATTGATTTACGTAGTTCAGGGTTACTCTCTTTTGCTTGCTTATAAACTTGCAAAAGATCTTCAGCTTGACTCATCGAACTCAATCCAGTCAGGCTCATAGCGATAAAAATGGAGAGCAGTTTCTTCATTGTAATTCCTTGATTGCACAGCTATTTTGCTCGTTGTCTATCCCATTAGGCTATTTCATTTGCCATGCTTATGATAAAGAGTGAATTCTCCGGGTGCTGCGTGCTGCCCGTGTTCACTTTTCATTTACGAGAACGGCCTGCACCCATTACGCCTATTGGGATAGACTCTTACGTTGCCTTGGTGAAAAACGAAATGTTACTGATTCTAGCAGAGTATGCTATCAGTGAAAGGTAGCCGTTTGTGCCATATTGCCTTAATTTAGCTTAACTTTACACCATCAAAGAGTGAATTTTTTAACTCTGCTTGATTAATATCATCTTAGTGGCTAGCAAGTAAGGAACTATTTAGGAGAATTTTATGAATAAGACACCGTTAACACCAGTCATATTGGATAAGCAAGATGTAGAAATCATTGCGAAAAAAAGTTTATACAATGGATTCTTTAAACTGACAAATTACCGTTTCCGTCACCGCCTGTTTGCCGGTGGTTGGAGTGAAGAGATTAGCCGTGAAGTTTTCGAACGGGGCCATGCCGGTGCATTGTTGCCTTATGATCCACGTCGTGATGAGGTTGTATTGATAGAGCAGATACGTATTCCGGCAATAGAGACGAAAGCAACGCCGTGGTTACTGGAAATTGTTGCCGGTATGATTGAAGAGGGCGAAGAGGTGGAACAGGTGGTGCGCCGCGAAACAATGGAAGAGGCAGGAATCGAAGTTAAACGTTGCAAACCGGTGTTGAGTTATCTCTCCAGCCCCGGAGGAACAACAGAACGTATCTCTGTGATGGTGGGGGAAGTGGATGCCACGACAGCAACTGGTATTCATGGATTATCTGGTGAACATGAGGATATTCGGGTGCATGTGGTAAGTCGTGAACAAGCTTATCATTGGATGGAAGCGGGAATTATTGATAATGCTGCTTCAGTTATTGCGATACAATGGCTGGCATTACACCATGAAAAGTTAAAAAAAGAATGGAATCCAGATAATTCCTAATTTTTAACCGAGAAAAGGGAAGTGTGTGCCAGTCAGCAGATCTCTTGCGTTAAAACGAGTTATGATGCTCGCCAATGACTTATAGGACAAGGAAACCATTTGGAAAGCCAGTTTGAACTGCCTGTGGTAAAGGGAGCCACAGCCAAAATATTGCAAATAACAGATACGCATCTTTTTGCCAGTAAAGAAGATACTTTATTGGGTATCAGTACTTATCGCAGTTACCAAGCGGTGCTGGATGCCATCCTCACACAAAATGCTGATATTGATTTAATCGTAGCGACAGGTGATTTGGTGCAGGATCAGTCGTTGGAAGCTTATCGACATTTTGCTGATGGTATTGCCCGTTTAGCGGCACCTTGTGTCTGGTTGCCCGGCAATCATGATTATCAGCCTGCGATGGTGGATGCCTTGGCGGCGGCTGGTGTTTCTCCGTCGAAACAGATTTTAGTCGGTAAGCACTGGCAACTTTTGATGCTTGATAGTCAGGTGCAGGGCGTTCCCTACGGGGAGTTGTCGGAATATCAGCTTGAATGGATGAAAAAGTGCCTGGATAGGTACCCTGAACGTTATGCGGTGATCCTGCTGCATCATCATCCATTACCATCAGGTTGTACCTGGCTGGATCAGCATAGTTTGCGCAATTCACATATTCTGGCCCAGTATCTGCAAAGTTATTCACGGGTTAAGGCGATGCTTTGTGGGCATATACATCAGGAGATGGATCTGGATTGGAATGGCATCCGTATGATGGCGACACCATCAACATGTGTGCAATTCAAACCACATTGTACCAATTTTATGCTTGATACTGTTGCTCCGGGATGGCGTTATCTCGAATTGTCTGTTGCCGATAATGGCGAATTTGGTTTGACAACTCAGGTCTACAGACTGGACAGTAATGAGTTCTGCCCTGATTTAGATTCGGATGGATATTAGGTTGTGTTTGTCTCCTTGTGTTGGTGTGTTACTCTCTGTTTATTGGATTTGCCAAGCCTCACCGTCTGTGGCGTGTCGCACAGGAGCATAGTGGCCGGTGGTATTTATGCACAATTGAGGGGCACGGCCTGATGTCAACGTTACTCTATTTGCACGGTTTTAATAGTTCCCCGCAGTCTGCAAAAGCCAATGCCTTAAAAGTGTGGCTGCATCAGCATCATCCTGAAATTGACATGCTGGTGCCTCAGTTACCCCCTTATCCTGAAGAAGCGGCTGAGCTACTAGAAAATCTGGTGATGGAGCATGCCGGGGATGATTTGGGTATCGTTGGCTCTTCTCTGGGTGGTTATTTGGCGATATGGCTTTCACAATGTTTCAGCTTGCCCGCTGTGGTTGTCAATCCAGCCGTGCGTCCGTTTGAATTACTGCGGGATTATCTTGGGGAAAATATTAACCCCTATACTAACCAACGATATACGTTGGAACCGCGCCATATTCATGATCTCAAAAGCATGCGGATTGAACCATTGGAGTCACCGGATCTTATCTGGTTATTGCAACAAACCGGGGATGAGGTGCTGGATTACCGCCAAGCGGTTGCTTATCTGGTATTATGTAAGCAAACTATTGAATCTGGTGGTAATCATGCCTTTATCGGATTTGAACACTATTTCCCACAAATCATCAACTTTCTTGGGCTTTCTAGTGATGGCGAGAAAAAACTTGCCAAAAATGTTTGAACGACTGTTATTATCAACAGTATACAAAACTGATTAGCCCTTTAATCAAGAAGCAACCAACAGAATTACAACATGACTCAATCTAGTTACAACGCAGATGCCATTGAAGTTCTCAGTGGTCTGGAACCGGTTCGCCGTCGTCCGGGAATGTACACTGATACAACGCGTCCGAACCATTTGGCACAGGAAGTGATCGATAACAGCGTGGATGAAGCTTTGGCAGGTCACGCTAAACATATTGAAGTGATCCTTCATAGCGATCAGTCACTGGAGGTCATTGATGATGGCCGCGGCATGCCGGTTGATATTCATCCAGAAGAAGGCGTTTCAGCGGTTGAGTTGATCCTGAGCCGCTTACATGCCGGTGGTAAATTTTCGAATAAAAACTATCAGTTTTCTGGTGGTCTCCACGGTGTGGGGATCTCGGTGGTTAACGCTTTGTCCAAGCGGATTGAGGTCACCGTTCGCCGTGACAGTCAGATTTATCAGATTGCTTTTGAGAATGGCGATAAAGTGCAGGAGCTGACAGTAATAGGAAGTTGTGGTAAACGCAACACCGGTACTGGTGTTCACTTCTGGCCTGACGAAAGTTTCTTTGATAGCCCTCGTTTCTCTGTTTCCCGCTTGACCCATTTGCTGAAAGCGAAAGCCGTTTTATGTCCGGGAGTGGAAATTGTTTTTAAAGACAAGATCAACGGTACCGAACAGAAATGGTGTTATGCCGATGGTCTGACCGACTATTTGATGGCTGCGGTTAATGGCCTGACAACATTGCCGGCAGCGCCTTTTGTCGGTACTTTCAGTGGTGCAACCGAAGCGGTTGACTGGGCGTTACTCTGGTTGCCGGAAGGGGGAGAGCTACTGGCTGAAAGTTATGTCAACCTCATCCCGACGATGCAGGGGGGAACACATGTAAACGGGCTACGTCAGGGATTGCTGGATGCGATGCGTGAATTTTGCGAATTCCGCAATATTCTGCCGCGTGGTGTGAAACTTTCTGCTGATGATATCTGGGATCGCTGTGCTTATGTTCTGTCGGTAAAAATGCAGGACCCGCAATTTGCTGGTCAGACGAAAGAACGCCTCTCTTCGCGCCAATCTGCCGCTTTTGTTTCTGGTGTTGTCAAAGATGCTTTCAGCTTATGGTTAAACCAGAACGTTCAGGAAGCGGAGCAGTTGGCTGAACTGGCGATCGCTAGTGCACAACGTAGAATGCGTGCAGCGAAAAAGGTTGTGCGTAAAAAACTGACCAGTGGCCCGGCATTACCGGGAAAACTGGCTGACTGCACATCACAGGATCTCAATTTTACCGAACTGTTTCTGGTGGAAGGCGATTCTGCGGGGGGATCGGCAAAACAGGCGCGTGACCGTGAATATCAAGCCATTATGCCGCTGAAAGGGAAGATTCTGAATACTTGGGAAGTTTCTTCAGATGAAGTGTTGGCATCACAGGAAGTCCATGATATCTCTGTCGCGATTGGTATTGACCCGGATAGCCACGATCTCAGTCAGTTACGTTATGGCAAAATCTGTATTCTGGCGGATGCAGACTCAGATGGCTTGCATATTGCGACGCTATTGTGTGCCCTGTTTGTCCGTCATTTCCCAACATTGGTTAAGAACGGCCATGTTTATATGGCAATGCCGCCTCTATATCGTATTGATCTAGGTAAAGAAGTGTATTACGCACTGGATGAAGAGGAAAAAAGTGCGGTGTTGGATCGTCTCAGCCGCAAACGGGGTAAGCCTAACGTACAGCGCTTTAAAGGATTGGGTGAGATGAATCCCATGCAACTGCGTGAAACAACATTAGACCCGAATACCCGTCGTCTGGTGCAGTTGACTATCGATGATGAAAACTACCAGGAAACCTTCTCTATGATGGACATGCTTCTAGCGAAGAAGCGTTCGGAAGATCGCCGTAACTGGCTGCAAGATAAGGGCGATACGGTAGAAATTGAAGTGTAACACCCACAGGGATAGTCAAAAAAGATTCTGAGGAAATTAGCGAATGAGTGAGATAACTCACGATGGTGTGGAGCGTTTGCCGCTCCACTCATTTACTGAAACCGCCTACCTGAACTACTCCATGTACGTCATCATGGATAGGGCGTTGCCTTTTATCGGTGACGGTTTAAAACCGGTTCAGCGCCGTATTGTTTATGCCATGTCAGAACTGGGGTTGAACAATACCGCCAAATTTAAGAAATCCGCCCGTACCGTGGGTGATGTACTGGGTAAATACCATCCGCATGGTGATGGCGCCTGTTATGAAGCTATGGTGTTAATGGCGCAGCCATTTTCTTACCGCTATCCTTTAGTGGATGGGCAAGGAAACTGGGGAGCGCCGGATGATCCCAAATCTTTCGCCGCGATGCGTTATACCGAGTCTCGCCTGTCCAAATATGCCGAGTTGCTGTTGGCTGAGTTAGGGCACGGCACCGTTGATTGGGTGCCAAACTTTGACGGTACGTTGCAGGAACCGAAAATGCTGCCGGCGCGTTTGCCAAATATTTTGCTGAATGGCACCACCGGTATTGCGGTGGGGATGGCGACAGATATTCCGCCCCATAATGCGCGTGAAGTGGTAAATGCACTGATTACGCTGCTGGATAAGCCACAGAGTTCCCTTGATGATCTGATGGAACACGTTAAAGGTCCTGATTATCCGACTGAAGCGGAGATCATCACTTCTCACGAAGATATCCGTAAGATTTATAAAAATGGCCGTGGTTCGGTACGGATGCGAGCTGTTTGGTCAAAAGAAGATGGCAATGTCGTGATCACTGCGCTGCCGCATCAGGTTTCTGGTGCCAAAGTGTTGGAACAGATCGCTAACCAAATGCGGGCTAAAAAGCTGCCTATGGTTGATGACTTACGAGATGAATCTGATCATGAAAATCCAACTCGTCTGGTTATTGTCCCTCGTACAAACCGGGTTGATTTAGAGCAGGTGATGAATCATCTGTTTGCTACGACAGATTTGGAAAAGAGTTATCGCGTCAACCTGAATATGATCGGATTGGATAATCGTCCGACCGTGAAAGGGCTGGTTGAGATCCTCTCCGAATGGTTGGTATTCCGCCGGGAAACAGTTCGTAAGCGTCTGAACCATCGTTTGGAAAAAGTCCTTAAGCGCTTGCATGTGCTGGAAGGCTTACTGATCGCATTTCTCAATATTGATGAAGTCATTCACATTATCCGTAGTGAAGATGAGCCAAAACCGGTATTAATGTCACGTTTTGGTTTAAGTGAGACGCAAACGGAAGCCATTCTTGAGCTGAAATTACGCCACTTAGCTAAACTGGAAGAGGTAAAAATCCGTGGCGAACAGAATGAGTTGGCAAAAGAACGCGATAAGTTACAGGCGATTCTGGGGTCTGAGCGCAAACTGAATACGCTGTTGAAGAAAGAGATCATGGCTGATGCGGCCACTTATGGTGATGAGCGTCGTTCTCCAATGAGAGAACGTGATGAGGCCAAAGCGATGAGTGAGCATGACATCACACCTTCTGAGCCGGTGACAATCGTATTGTCCGAGATGGGTTGGGTTCGTAGTGCGAAAGGCCACGATATCGATCCAGCCGGGCTGAATTACAAAGCAGGTGATAGCTTCCGTGGAGCGGCTCGTGGTAAGAGCAATCAGCCGGTTGTTTTTATTGATACAACAGGTCGCAGTTACTCGCTTGATCCGCGGGATTTACCTTCTGCCAGAGGGCAGGGGGAACCACTAACAGGTAAATTGACTTTACCCGCAGGGGCAATGGTAGAACATGTACTGATGGCGCCGGATGAACAGAAGTTTCTGATGGTCTCTGATGCTGGTTATGGCTTTATCTGTACTTTTAGTGATTTGGTTGCTAAAAACCGAGCAGGTAAGGCACTGATTACATTGCCGGAAAAGGCTCGCGTCATGACGCCGCTGGAAATAAATAACCCGCAGGATGATATGTTGTTGGCAATTACCCGCGCAGGCCGGATGTTAATGTTCCCGGTTGCGGATTTGCCGCAACTTTCTAAAGGGAAAGGGAATAAGATAATTTCTGTTCAGTCAGCCGCAGAAAATGACCTGTTGAGTTGGTTATTGATACTACCGCCACAATCGTCTATTACACTTTATTTTGGAAAGCGTAAATTGACGTTGCGTCCTGAAGATCTTCAGAAATTCCGTGCAGAACGTGGTCGTAAGGGGACGCCTCTGCCTCGTGGGTTGCAGCGTATTGAACGGGTACAGGTTGAGACTCCACCTTCTGCTACTAACGTAACTAAATAGTGGGATTAAATAAGAGGCGGCTATGTTAGCAATTATTCGCGGCATTATTGTTGTTCTGTTTTCGATTGTAGTGTGTGTCTCTGGTGCTATTTACTGTTTATTCAGGCCACGTCACCCTGACCATGTTATGGTGTTTGGGAATATGTTTGGTCGGTTGTCGAAAATATTTGGCGTCAAAATTATTCAACGTATTCCTGCTGAAGCCAGGCAATATGGTCCGAGTATCTACATTGGCAACCACCAAAACAACTATGACATGATAACTATGTCCAATGCAGTTCAGCCGGGCACAGTGACGGTAGGTAAAAAAACGTTGGTGCTGATCCCATTTTTTGGTCAGCTTTATTGGTTGGCTGGCAATATTCTGATTGATCGTGTTAACCGTGCCAAAGCACATGGCACGATTACCCAGGTTGTGGAGCAGATTAAAAATCGTCATCTTTCTGTTTGGATGTTTCCGGAAGGGACACGCAGTCGTGGTCGTGGTTTGTTGCCGTTTAAAACTGGCGCTTTCCATGCTGCGATCTCTGCGGGAGTGCCGATTGTCCCGGTCTGCGTTTCTTCCATCACTAATGGACGTATTAAGCTGAGTCGCTGGAATAATGGTTCCGTCATTGTTGAAATGTTGCCTCCCATTGATACTTCTGGATATACCAAAGAGCAGGTGCGTGAGCTGGCAGAATATTGTCATAAAGTGATGAAAGCTAAAATAGATGCATTGGATGAAGAGTTGGCTGCAATGGAGAAATAGGGTATAGGTTATTTGTAGCCACTCTTTTATAATAAAATGCGGGTCTGACAAAGGCGATAGCTTTTAAGCGTACTTTAATCCTCACATATTTAGTATATGTGAGGATTTTTGTTCGTTGTCCATGACCACAATTTATTATTAGTCGGAAATGACATGCATTTATCGCTGACCGGAAGAGATTCGTGTAATGCATTCAGATAGTTTAATTCCCTTCATATTCGCGTTATGATGAGTGCTTGATAAATAATGTTTTTGTTAAGCGCAATCAAAAGGATAATAAGCTTTAATAACTTCAATAATGAGTTATTCGCTTCCGGGGTGAATGATTGCAGTGTCTCAACTATTTTTGAGGCATATAAACCCGGAATTTAATTAGGTTTGTCGCGGAGAAAATATGTCATTTAGTCGGCGCCAATTTATTCAGGTATCAGGTTTGGCGATGTGTATCGGAGCCGCTCCTCTATTGGTTCGAGCCAGCAAAAATCAGCAGACTGCTTTGCCGGTTCCCCCTTTATTGGAATCCCGTAGTGGGCAGCCGTTATTTCTGACTTTACAAAAAGCGCATTGGACTTTTGATGGACAATATAAAACCAGTGTATGGGGAATTAATGGCCAATACCTTGGTCCGACTGTACGGGTTCATAAAAACGATGATGTCAAACTGATATACAGTAATCGGTTAGCGGAGCCGGTTTCGATGACGGTCAGCGGATTACAATTACCGGGTACATTGACCGGTGGAGTTGCCCGTCAGATTTCTCCGGGGTCTGACTGGTCGCCAGTGTTGCCTATTCGTCAGCAGGCGGCAACTTGCTGGTATCATGCCAATACACCTAATCGGATGGCACCACATGTTTATAAAGGTTTGGCTGGTATGTGGTTGGTAGAAGATGAAACCAGCCGCCATTTGCCGTTGCCGAAACACTATGGTGTTAATGATTTCCCGGTTATTCTGCAAGATAAACGGTTGGATAACTTTGGGGTTCCTGAGTATCAACCAGCCTCTGATAGTGGATTTATCGGTAATACTCTGTTAGTTAATGGCGTACAAAATCCTTTTATTGAGGTATCTCGTGGCTGGATCCGTTTACGTTTACTCAATGCATCCAATGCCCGCCGATATCAGTTACAGATTGGTGATGGCCGTCCTTTCTATATGATAGGCACTGATTTGGGTCTGTTACCTGCGCCGATAGCCGTTCAGCAACTCTCCCTTGCGCCAGGAGAACGGCGTGAGGTATTAATTGATATGTCCAAAGGGGATGAAGTTGTTGTTACCGCGGGTGAATCAGCCGGGGTACTTGACAAGTTACGTGGGTTGTTTGAACCCTCTACGGTGTTGATTTCCAGCACCGTTCTGACCATTAAAGCAACCGGTTTATTATCTCTGGTGACAGATAATCTCCCATCTCGTCTGGTTGATGATGTTACGCCAGTTTCCAGTGCAATCCGTAACCGGGAAATTTATCTTGATGATAATACGCCTGGAATAAACGGTGCGTTATGGGATATGAATCGGGTGGATATTACTAGCCAGCAAGGAACGTGGGAGCGTTGGATCGTAAATGCCTCTGCCCCACAACCATTCCATATTGAAGGTGTGCAGTTTAAGGTGATTAACCACAACGGAGAGGCCCCTCAGCCGCAAGATTATGGTTGGAAGGATACTGTTTGGGTTGATGGGCGGGTGGAATTGCTGGTTTATATGAACCAGCCCTCTTATGAACACTTCCCATTCCTCTATTACAGCCAGATTCTGGAAATGGCCGATCGCGGCTCTGTTGGGCAGTTAGTGACTATACCGGTCAATCAATAATGGAAAAAACCAGATGAGTGATAATCGGCAGAACCATAAAAATAGCTCAGCAAAATTGGGGCGCGGCGTTGATGCCGCGCACGTTTTAATTCTGCTTTGCCCGCTATCACTCTATCAATTTTATCAGCCGTTTTTCAGCACTGATTATTAGCGTTATTTTGCTCAAGAAGCTGAATGAACTCACTGAAGTCAACGAATATTTCAGGGGTTGGTCCCAGACGTTTACCGATATCCAGCGTAGTCATCGCGGTCAAATCTTCTTTTTCTAGTTTGAAGTCGAATACATCAAAGTTCTCTTTAATTCTCGATAACGTGGTTGATTTTGGGATCACAATCATGCCGTTATCAATGTGCCAGCGGATAACAACCTGCGCGGGTGTTTTGCCATACTTTTGTGCCAGATGTTGAACCAATTGATTATCAAATACATTTTCACCACCTTGTGCCAGTGGGCTCCAGGATTCGGTAACGATATTATGTGTGGCATTCCAGGCATGAAGCTGACGTTGTTGTAACAGCGGGTGCAACTCAATCTGATTAATGACGGGATGAACGCCGGTTTCATTGATCAGTCGCTGGATATGTTCAGATTGGAAGTTAGAAACACCGATACTGCGAATAAGCCCCTCTTTCTGCAATTCAATCAATTGTTGCCAGGCACCGACGTATTGATCTTGCGGTGGTGCAGGCCAGTGAATGAGATAAAGGTCAACATAATCCAGTTGCAACTTTTCCAGACTTTCTGCCAAGGCAGCACGGGCATCAAGGTGTCTGTCATTCCACAATTTAGTTGTAACAAAGATATCTTCACGGGGGATATCTGTTTCTTGTAACGCGTTGCCTACGCCTTTCTCATTGTTGTAGATAGCGGCGGTATCAATTGCCCGATAACCGATATCCAGTGCAGCATGGATTGTTTCTGCTATCTTCTGGTCATCTGCGGCCCATGATCCAAGCCCCAATTGTGGCATGTGATTCCCATCAGCAAGTCTGATAATAGGTTGATTATCCATTACTAACTCCTATAAAAAGAGAGACTTAAAATATCAATTAAAATTATGGCGATTGATATTAAGTTGATATTAAGCGTAATTGAAGGAAGTAATACAATTGGCGTGATCTAAGCCATGTATTGTGATCAATACATGGTCGAACACATGAATTAACCGGTTTGGTGGCGCATCGATACCAACAATATCACTTAGTGCTGAGCTTTAGCCTATATAATATTGGTACATTAAGTTAAGGATAAAAACCTTGCTGCTGCTTGTAAACCATGATGACTTTTATTTACGTTTTGTCGCCGAGATTTTCTTGTGGCGCCAGTACATCAACAGAGAGGCGCTTAAACCACTTAGCAACAGCACTATGGGTAAAATTATCAAAATGTTCATCACCAAATCTTGGTGAATTTTAATAAACGGGATCTGATTCAGGAGATAACCAAAACCGACCACGATGACAACCCATAGCAGGCCACTCAACCAGTTAAAAACTTGAAAGCGTTTACTATTAAGGCCGGATATACCCGCCAATGTTGGTAACAGAGTGCGAACAAAAGCCAAAAAACGGCCAATCAGTAACGCGGCCAAACCATGTTTGAAAAACAGCTCGTTAGCTCGTTGGCGATACTGAATAGGAAGTTGTGCCAGCCAATCTTTAACCCGTTTGGTATCACCAAGCCATAACCCTTGAAGATAGCCGAGCCAGCAACCGATACTTGCCGCCGCTGTTAATATAAAAACGGTTGGGATAAAACTCATGACTCCCTTGGCAACTAATGCACCGGCAAGGATTAACAGAGTATCACCGGGCAGAAAAGCGGCGGGTAATAAGCCATTTTCCAGAACCAGTGTCACGAATAGAATGCCATAGATAATCCAGAGAACATCGGGGTTGGCAAGTTTAGAAAAGTCATGCTGCCATAATGCCTGCATGATCCCGTTTAGTACTTCCATTGCTTATCCCGCCACTGTTATAAAATAAATTTATTGCATCTGTATATATAAAGTCAGTTTACAGTAAAAGCTTAAGCATGGCTTGATTTTATCCCGGATAAGGAGAAACTATGACTAATGTTCATTAATAAGTTTAGTTAAGTGTGGTGAATCAATGGATTCTTTTAAAAGAGAGTTCCAGTCGTCTGGTGGGTGTCCTGCATTAAGCATTTCACCAAATACTTTGTAAGCATCGTGCTTATCACCATATGCCCTTTTTGTTCTCTCATCATTTACCCAGCCAAAGATAATAATTTTACTTTCAGCGTGAAAACGGAAAAAAAGGCGATATTGTTGGAAAAATTTTGCTCTGAACCAGTGTTTTCTTTTGCCACCTAATGTGTCACCTAAACGAAAGGCTATATTAGTTGGGTCATTGGGAATAATTTCAGTAATGAGTTTTATGATTGCAGCCAAGCGTTTTGTATCATTTTTTTTCAAGTAGTCATTTGGATATTTTTGTTGAAGTTGTTCTACCTTATCTATTGATTGTTTTAATTGTTCTACAAAGCACGGATGAGCAAAAAGAGCCCATCCGTTTATTACACATACTCGATCATACATAGTCTTTACTCATCGTCAGCAGATAATGGGTTGCTCAGATCTATGTCTATTCCAGCGATAAGTGACTTCGCCTGGTTAATGAGTTGTTCATCTAATTGTTGTACTTGTTCCGGATGTCTCCGAATGTCTTTTGCCAGAAAGTCCAGAAATGATTCCATGACAAGATCTTTTTCTTCTTCACTATTTTTACGGCTGATAAGTACATCACCAGAAGATAAAATCTTATATGCGATACTGTCATGACCTGGTTTTAACTTAAGCGCTTTACGGACAGATGTTGGGATGGTTGTCTGGCTGCGACTGGTAAGCTTGGATTCTGCACCAACCTCGAACTCAACATTTGGTAATGCGTGCATATTTCTACCTCGTTATGCTGATTTGAGAATCTGTTCAACAAAGTGTAATGCAAATGCATTGTACTGGCAATATATCTATATTATCGCTTCATTATGATTTCAAATGTTAAGTTTTTCAGTTTATTACATTGAATAACAATAAGATTACTCAAGTCGAAATTCGACCAAATCCCTCTGCGAGGTCATCAATCAAATCTTGAACATTTTCCAGCCCGACATGCAGGCGGAACAGAGTGCCCGTCCTGTGTGAAATATCGTATTGACGTATCATTTTTATCTCTTCTGGTTGATAACCTAGGATCAGAGATTCAAAACCGCCCCACGAGAATGCCATTTTAAAATGGTGAAAATTATCCAGATAATCCGTAAATTGTTGGGGAGTTAACTTCTTTTTCAATTGAAAAGAGAACAGGCCGCTACTGCCACTGAAATCACGGATAAAATTATTGTGACCGGGGCAGGAAGGCAGAGCGGGGTGATAGACAGCGGCAACTTCGGTTCGTTGTTGCAGCCAGCGCGCGACTTCAATACTGCTTTTTTCATGTTGTTTCAAGCGAATGGCTAAAGTACGCAATCCGCGACTGGCCATATAGACCGTATCGGCATCGGCTATCTGCCCCATCAAATAGGAGTTCTCTCGCAGTTGCGCCCAACAACGTTCATTAGCCACGGCAATCCCTAACATCGCGTCTGAATGACCAATAATATATTTGGTGCCTGATTGAATCGAAATATCGATGCCGAATTCTAGCGCTTTAAACAGCACACCTGCCGCCCAAGTATTATCGATTATGATGACAATATCTGGATTGACTTGGCGCACTGCACGGACAATCGCGGGGATATCTTGCACTTCCATTGTGATGGAGCCAGGAGATTCAAGAAACACCACTTTGGTATTGGGCTTAATCAGATCAGCAATCTCTTCGCCAATCATGGGATCGAAATAATCGGTGGTAATATTCATCCGTGACAATATTTTGTCACAGAAACTTTGCGTCGGGTCATAAGCTGAACCGGTTAATAGAATATGATCGCCTGCGGCGGCAAAAGCGAGAATGGTATGACTAATCGCGGCAGCGCCAGAAGGGTAAAGCATACAGCCTGCGCCACTTTCCAGTTCAGCCATTGCTGCTTGAAAAGAGAAATGAGTTTGTGTACCACGGCGGCCATAAAACAGTTCGCTCTTGCCCCGGTTTTGCGTAGCATGTTTTTTGTCGGCGACAGAATCGAAGATTACCGATGAAGTTCGCTGAATGATGGGATTGACTGCGCCTTGCGTAAATTTTTGGCTTCTACCTGCATTGACCAGTAAAGTTTCCAGTTTTTTTTCTGCCATGATCCATTGCCACCTTTAACACTTCAATTTTTGAAATGGTGTAAAAAATAGAGTTAACACGTTAAAAGATTTAGACCTTTTTGTACAAAAGGATTAAGACAACTTGACGAAAATTCATCTCATTACCTGTGAGTAGGGGGGGTTTAACTTTATTTTGTGAAGGGGTAATACTTTTTTATTAAACAATAATGATAATTACTATCAAATCACTTAATGTTTGATATTATCAGCCTGCATTTTCATTCAATCTGGTGAAGACTCAGTAATAGATAAGGTTAGTGAGATGACGAAAAGTAATTCACTGCTAAATAACAAGGTTTATAGCAAAGGGAGTAAAGGCCAACTGATGCGAAATTTGACTGCTTCAATAATATTAGCGTTCGGGCTGACAGGTTCAGCATTGGCTGATACAGCACCAGCATCTGCAACAGATAACAATACCACGGAAAAAACCGTGCAAATTGCAGGGTCTACTCCAGCGACTACTCAGGCAACGACGGACACAACTGCACCATCTGCAAATCAGATTGCCCCGCAAGCGGTATCTGCGACAGAATCCACCCAAGTGACGCCGGTTGCAACGGATGAGGTTGCACCTAAAATTCCTGCTGATGAAGCCAACCTTTCCAGTGGTTTTGCTACTGATCTGTCCATTTGGGGCATGTATCAGAACGCCGATATTGTGGTTAAGACCGTTATGATTGGTCTGGTGATTGCTTCTGTTATTACTTGGGCTCTGTTCTTCTCAAAAGGTACTGAACTGTTGGCATCTGGTCGTCGTTTGCGTAAAGAGCGATTAGCTCTAGCGGACGTTAACAGCCTTGATCAGGCTGCGGAAATTGCCGAAGGTTTCCACAAACACAGCATCAGCCGCTTATTGCTGAGTGAAGTACAGTCAGAACGTCAGTTATCTTCTGAGAGCACTGATCTGAATAGCACGAAAGAACGTGCCGCTTTCCGCTTGGAACGTTCCGTTGCGGCTATCAGCCGTCATATGGGGCGTGGTAATGGCTATCTGGCAACCATTGGGGCGATTTCTCCTTTCGTTGGTCTGTTTGGTACGGTGTGGGGCATCATGAATAGCTTTATCGGTATTGCCCACTCACAGACAACTAACCTTGCGGTTGTGGCGCCGGGTATTGCGGAGGCCTTGTTAGCGACAGCACTGGGTTTGGTCGCAGCGATCCCTGCCGTTGTGATATATAACATCTTCGCCCGTATGATCGTTGCTTACCGTGGTCAGGTTGGTGACATGGCGGCACAGTCAATATTACTGCTTGGCCGTGATCTGGATTTAGCAAATAGCAAGACAAGGTGATTTATGGCAATACGTCTTAATGAAGATCTGGATGATAGTGGCGAATTGCATGAAATCAACGTCACACCATTTATTGACGTGATGTTGGTGTTATTGATTATCTTCATGGTAGCAGCACCACTGGCAACCGTTGATATCAAAGTGGATTTACCTGCTTCGTCGGCAAAACCACAGCCGCGTCCAGAAAAACCGGTATTCTTGACGGTTAAAGCTGATCGCCAGCTTTATGTCGGAGATCAACAGGTCGATTATGATACTTTGGCGGCGGTATTGGATCAGACCACCCAATCCAATAAAGAGACAACCATCTTCTTTCAAGCTGATAAAACCGTGGATTATGAAACACTGATGAGTGTGATGGATTCTTTGCGTAAATCGGGCTATCTGAAAGTGGGCTTGGTAGGGATGGAAGTGGTTTCATCAGGTTAATTGTCACTGATTTTTCCATTGAATAACCGCGCTGGAAAGCGCGGTTGAGATAAAATGATAATTGGTTTGTATTAATAAGAGCCTAATTTGAACAGGATGGAGAATAATCACGCTATTCTGGATCGATATGAAAACATCGAAATGACATTTACAGAATTTGTCTGATCATTAAGCTCATAAAGTGAACTATCGTTAGCGAGTTCAAGTAGCATTGGCACTGTAATTTTCAGACGCTCAGCTAATGTTTCAATATCAATACAAACATCATTAATAAGCACTTTTATTGCTCGATGAAATAATTCAGGTTTTTCATGGGGAATAAGATAATCCTCTTTTTCCTCAATAGCTTCTCCCTTACGTTTAAGCCCCAAAAAAGCCGTTTTGTATTGCGTATCGGTTAAAAGGGAAAGCTGATGCGCCCGATAAATAATTGCTGCTTTACTTACTTTCCAAGTTAATTTGAACTCACTTAGACCTCGCCAGTTGATTCTTCCGCTTATCGGGGCAGGGAAATATTTAGCCATCGCACTTCGTGGTAAAAGTAGGGCAGAGGCAAATTGGTTGGCTTGAGATTCGGTTATTCTGTCACCGGTAGATATTCCGCCGTGTAACACAAGATGTCCAATTTCATGTGCAATATCAAACCGTTGTCGGCATGGTGATTTCTTGGCTGTATTTCTGACAATGAAAGGTCGATCTAATGGAACGGATAACGCGTCAACATCATCAGATACTGAGTCAAACGAGGTAACAAATGCACCTAGCTTTTCAGCCAGGCGAGTCACATTTTCAATTGGCCCAAACCCTAATCCCCAATCAATCCGACATTTCTCTGCTGCTCGTTCAACTTCTTCCGGGGAGTTTGCTTTTAATTCAGGAAATAACACTGACGGTAAATTTAGATTTTCTTCAAAAACGACGATTAATCGTCTGTATAATTCAGCCTTTGCAAGTGCTGCTAATTTTGTTGCTACTCTAATTGCGCTGCGTTTACGGAAATGAACAATCTCTTCGTTCACAGGAGATTGTATTTGGGTTTCAAAGAACGCAGGAGTAACCTGCAATACAGTCGCTAATTCATTAGAAAGTTCATTAGTTGGCACAGCAAAGCCGGATTCCAGCCGCTGAATATATTGGCGGGTTTTATTAACCCGCTCAGCCACTTGCTCAAGAGATAGCTCGTGATACAGACGAGCTAATCGCAAATTAGAACCATTGAACACTTGTCACCTACTACTTGTTGTTGCGCTTGTTTTCTCTGGATTTATCAGGCACCGCAGCACTGATAGGATCCAATTCGATTGTTACCGCAGATGGCGGTGTGTTGTCTGTAGAATGCAGCGTAGATATTTTGCTGTTATCGTAAGTCCATTGAGACAACATTTCTTCATGCTCGTTGTAACCAGCAAAATGAACTTGTGCACCTTCGCCTTCAAACTGGGGCTTTTCTACAATAAAGCGCCATATTGTTGGTATCGTGATTTCTGGTGCCCAGAGTTGGTCTACACTGTTACGGCGAAAGAAGCCTGATTTTTTAGGGTTTTCTGGGTCATCAGTAAAAAAACGAAGTGGGATTGTTTCTATTTCGATGGTCGTATCCATATTAGGATTAGTTAGTTTTAGCCAATCATAAGTACCTTTCATACAGAGCTGAATAAGGCATTGTCTTTGGCGGCCAAATGTACAGGTTCCCCGGGTATAATTATCATCTAATGGTGTAGAAAGCTGCTCATAGGTATGATCAAGCACATTGAGTAGTTCTTTTGCAATGATACTTAAACGTTCTTCACTTAATTGTGGATGGAATTCCCAAGGGTAGCGGATGTTTGGCATTTGTTGTTTTCTCTAAAGGTGCAAAAATTCAAGTTTGTCAACTTTGATGTTGGTGCAAATTTCTAATTTTGTCAACCTGGCATCGTCTAAATTGTTTTCAGATGTACTTTGAATCTAACAAATCACATGGTTGTTTATTACCATTTATGTTGATTTCTTTTGGTTAATTGCTATTTAAATTCCATTGAATTTATACTTATTAACTGAAAAAAATTCCTGATTACCATCGAATCTCAGCTAGCTTGAGTAAATACTCAGGTATAGGCGCTGCCCGGATACATGAATAAATAAGCTGTTCGAATGTTTTTTTAAGGTTAAAGCGCCAATTGAACTTGAAACAGAATTCGGCAAGATAACGAGGTAAATACTTTTTGCTA
>NZ_JAXBVE010000037.1:0-43155 GCF_035181445.1 Photorhabdus africana | reverse complement strand
AGCCAAGGAGTTTAAGCTAGGCGAAGCAACCATCTACCGTGTTTTGAACACATTTAAGCACGTTGATAACTCGTAGCTCTCACAAAGTTTACAGATCTGGGGGTTCTTCCAGTGCGCTGGGCAAAGCTGCACTGATCTTGTGGGTGAAAGTCCCATCGTAGAAGGGTAGCCAGCTCACTACGTAGCGAGTCTTGCGTGTCCGGCGGTAACAAAGGAGACGAAGCGTAGACAGCGAAACATTCGAGCCGAAACCAAAAGGTGAACGTGATAGCTCCGAAATCCCCTGGTTGTGTGTGCCGATGGTATTGGAAGCCCCGCAGGCAACAGCGGCTAAATGGTCATACTGGCAAATATCCATTTAGCAGCACACACCGGAGCCGCAGGCGTCGGCGAGTTTATAGAGAACAGTGTGGAACCCAGGAGATCCTGATATTTCTCAATGGAATGAGTATTTCGGGCACAAGTGCCAAAACACAAGGCCGGAGAAAAAAGTATCAGGAAGTCGGAGTCAGTCATAGTAGCGTTGAAGCGAGTAATGTCCGTGGAGCGAAGGGCTGGCAGACAGATTGAACGTAAGAGGGCAACAATGACCGTACACAGCCACGACGGGCCATCATGGTTAACAAAACTTGAGCGTATAGGCGAGAAATCAGCAGTTAACAAGCAACAGGTATTCAATAATTTAGGGCACTTGTTGAACAGTGACATGCTGAAAGGGCAATTCCTGCGGCTGGACGGGAGTAAAGCTGTGGGTACTGATCGCATGACAAAAGATGCTTACGGTGAGCACCTTGAGGAGAATATCCAAAACCTCATTCTGCGGATACGCAGAGGAACGTATCACCCGAAAGCTGCCCGGATCACCGAAATTCCAAAAGAGGACGGCAGTAAACGGCCTTTAGTAATTTCGTGCATAGAGGACAAACTTGTCCAACTTGCGGTCAGTGATATCCTCAGCCGGATTTATGAACCGCTGTTTATGCCCTGCTCCTACGGTTTCCGACCGGGGCTAAATTGTCATGCGGCATTAAAGGCGCTACAGCAACAAACCTACCGTAACTGGAATGGTGCCGTAGTGGAAATTGACATCCGAAAGTATTTCAACATGATACCTCATGATGAGTTAATGAATATACTTCGGAAGAAAATATCAGATCGCCGCTTTCTCAGACTGATTGAGGTACTTATAACGGCACCCGTTATGATGGATAAAGCGGTCTCCAACAATGATCGGGGATGCCCGCAAGGTTCAATCCTGTCACCAGTGCTCGCCAATATCTACCTGCATCATGTGATAGATGAATGGTTTGATGAAATCAGCCGTTCACATATTCACGGTCGGGCAGAGATGGTGAGGTATGCTGATGACATGGTGTTTACCTTTCAGTATCCCAGAGAGGCAAAACGTTTCTATAAGGTGTTACCTAAGAGACTGAATAAGTATGGCTTGGCGTTGCACGAGGACAAATCGCAATTAATCCCTGCGGGTCACATCGCGGCAATGCGAGCCTACCAGTCAGGAAAACACTTGCCCACGTTCAATTTTCTGGGGTTTACCTGTTATTGGGGAAAAGCGCGAAAGGGTTTCTGGCGGCTGAAATTTACCAGCCGAAAAGACCGTTTTGCAGCCAAATTGAAGGGACTCAGGGACTTCCTTTGGAAGAATCTGAATACGACCGACAAAAGGCTCATCCTAAATATCGTCATCAGGGTAGGCAAAGGCTGGATAAATTATCACGGTATCTCAGATAACCGGAGACGAGTTAAGCAGTTTATCCATCAAAGCCGGCGAATAATTTTCAGATGGTTTAACCGGAAAGGTGGGCGTCGCCGTCTGACGTGGAAACAATTGGATCTGATCCTGAAGATGCTGGGCTATCCATCGCGATGGAAAACCCATTCAATGTTCAATTCTTGCTGAATATGTGTGGGGACACGGATCTGTCGGGAGCCGGATGCGGTAATTCTGCAAGTCCGGTTCTGCGGAGGGGCCTATCTGGGTGACCGGATAGGTCTACTCACCCAAAAACCCGTTGTTGGCTGCACTCGCTCACCCCGGTCACATAGTTTGCTATGCTCCCGGGGATTCACTCCTTTGCCGTCGCGATGCATCTTGAAATCCATAGGGTATATACCCGTTATCTTTCAAGTTGCCTCTTTGTTGGCTGCACTCGCTCACCCCGGTCACATAGTTTGCTATGCTCCCGGGGATTCGCTCCTTTGCCGTCGCGATCTATCTTGAAATCTATTGGGTATAAATGGGGTTCTGTATTTTTAGTCAAGAGATGATTGAGAAACTTTCAGTGATTTTCTTGTTATTCTTCCAGTGTGATTTCAGGCAGAGGAAGTTGATCATTAATAATTGCATCCGCAATGCGGATTATATCTTCATCCAACGCACGATCAGTGATCAAAGGAGAACTGATTTCGCGTATTGCATGGTAAAATTTAGCGGTTTCAGGCGCAATTTCGCTAATATTGCCGCGAAGATGAATGGCCTGACAAACGACCAAAATTGTCATTGAAACAATATTGCGTAATTTCTGCTCCATCTCTAAAACATCTTGAGCGGCATGCAGACCTAAACTGACAATATCTTGATTGTATTGTTCTGTGGCGAGGGTATGAATACCTGATGCAGCACAATCATGGCGAATTGCAGCAACTAAAGCGGTTTGAGAAAGTTGGACGCCTTTAAAACCTTGATACATGCCGGGTGTCGGACTCAGTGAATTAGGTAATCCACGAGAGAAACGGTTATCCATCATCAGGGCAACAATGGCGTGAAGATGATTGGCAATTAAAGCAATATCCAGTTTTAATGCATCCATTGTTCGGGCGACATATTGCCCCATAAAATTCCCGCCGTGTAGAACATCGCCATTTTCTGGATCTATCAATGGGTTATCATTAGCTGAGATAACTTCCCGTTCCAATATTTTCCGAGCGGTAGCTAAAGATTCTGGCACTATACCTAATATTTGTGGTGCACAACGAATTGAGTAAACTTCCTGTAAGGTATCATTTAGTTGGGTAATTTCTTGATGACGACACGCTTTATTGGCTTGTTCTTTAATCCCAGATAATAAATTAACCTGAGTTGAACCTGCCAATAAATTACGCAATGCACTTGCCACCGCGTTTTGACCAGGATGATTTTTGACTTGTTGAATTCGGGCATCATAATGTTCATGAGATGCAAGTAATGCTTCAACAGCAAGGGCAATCGCAGAAATTGAGGCTTTAAATAGTTTTTCCAGTTTAATGACGGTAATTGCACTGATACCTGACATTACCCGCGTGCCGTTAATCAGAGCAAGACCTTCTTTGGCTTTTAACGATAATGGTGTCAACCCTGCACGTTTAATTGCGTCAGCAGCGTCAATTTCCGCGCCCATATAATAAACTTTGCCGATACCACATAATGCTCGTGCAATATAAGATAAAGGAATTAAATCACCGCTTGCACCCACTGAGCCATAGCGAGGAACCAGAGGAACAATGTCATGATTAATATGATCAACAATTGTTTGAGCAACAATGGGTCTGGTTGCGGACCAACCTTTGCAAACAGAAAGTAACATAGTAAATTGTGACGCTTTAATACAAGGTTTGGACATATAGTCCCCAGTACCAGCAGAAAGAAAAGTTAACAGATTTTGCTGATGCTCTGCGATTTTCTCAAATGGCACAACGAGATTGGCATTCCCGCCAAATCCTGTATTGATTCCATATATAACCTCTCCTGAATTTAATTTTTCCTCTAATTTTTCACGACCATGCGTCAAAAGTTCAGTGATCTCCGTTGATATTTCTACTTTTTTTTGTTTTATCGCAATGTCATAGATATCTTCCAAAGAGATAAGGCCATTTTTATTAATAATAATGGTTGGCTGAACATCTTTAGCTTTCATTTTAATCTCCATATATAAGAATGGTAATAATATTTTGAAGAAACGAACTTCCCTAAGGATACAAATTAGTATAGATATAAAATATAAAAAATAGTCAACTTTAAATGAAATTAAAATAAATGGTTCGTAAAAATTAATTTACAAATTTAATTGAGGCGATAATTGTAACAATGACAATTAATATATTTACAATTTGCAATTATTTTCTTTTGCTATCTGATAATAAATGGTCGGTAATATAAATCTCGTTGACATAAATTTTAGTTTACCATTAACAATCAAACAAATAACAATTATTTGTTTTCCTAAGAATACAAACTAGAATGTAATTATGTTACCACGTAAGTAAAGCAATTGGAGTGTTCATCGAAAAATAAACTGATATCTAGTCGAGGTGATTTATGTCAAAAATAATCCAGACAGATTCTTTTAGTGAACAATCTTATCAGATAGACAATTTCAATCCATCAACTGAAACAATAAATTTTAGTTACACATCGGGAAGAACCGCATTACCAGTCTATAATAAATATGATACACGAAATAAACCTAAAGTTTTTGGTTATTATACAGATTGGTCGCAATATGACGGTCGATTACAAGGAAATCAAGATCCCATTCGTCGAGGTAGAGGAATAGATTTACAGCACCTTTTAGATAATCCTTTTGCTTATGATAAATTAGTTATTGGTTTCTGTGGAATATTAGGTGATGAGGGCGAAAAAAAGCAGCAAATTAAAGAGCAAGCGCCATTATTTGCCCGCACCAATAATGGAGAAGTAACATTCACAGATGCTTGGGGAGATTGCCAATCTTATCAGAATTGTACTTATTCTGGTTGGCAAGATATCCAAATGCCAAGGGATTTTGATCAATCTAAAAGTATGGGCGTATTAGGTGGATTGGCTAAAGTTCAACAAGCTGCAAAAGCTCAAGGCCATGATCTTATTATGTCATTTAGTGTTGGTGGTTGGACCATGAGTAATGGCTTTTATAATATGGTCAGAGACGAAACACTAAAATCCTATTTCTGTTCGAGTCTAGTTGATATATTCCAACGTTTCCCTATGTTTACCGAAATTGATATTGATTGGGAGTATCCGGGCGTTGCTGGAAATGAGGGTAACATGTATGCGCCAGATGATGGCGATTATTATGTTAGTTTAATTAAAGATTTAATTGCTGCTTTTAAAGAAGCTGGGCGTTCAGATATAAAAATAAGTATCGCTTGTTCGGCGGTACCAGAGAAAATGGAAAAATCAAAAATACCTGAATTACTGCAAGTTGGACTATATGGTATTAACGTTATGACCTATGATTTCTTTGGTACGCCGTGGGCTGAAAGGTTGTTACATCACACCAATCTCCGCAATTATCCTAGTGGTGAGAATAGTGTAGAAAAGGCGGTTGAATATTTATTGAGTCTTGGTGTACCTGCATCTGCCATTAATATTGGTTACACCGGCTATTCACGCAATAGCAGAAATACGGTTATTGATAGTTATTCTCCATTATCCGGCAGTTATGATCCTGGTTATGTCCCGAAAAAAGAACCGAAGATTACCACAACCGGTTCGTTTGAATCAGGGACCACGGAATGGTACGACACGATATATAATTATCTGGATTTGGAAGAAAAGAGGGGAAGAAATAATTTTGATTTATATACCGATGAAATAGCAGATGCTGATTATCTCTATAATAAGGATAGTCAGTTGTTTATTTCTCTTGATACCCCTCGCTCCGTTAAATCTAAAGCACAATATGCACTAGAAAAGAATCTGGGAGGAATATTTACATGGACCGCAGATCAAGATCGTGGCTTATTGGTCAATGCGGCTAGGGAAGGGCTTGGTTGTGAGTTAATTACGGAAAAAATAGATATGACACCATTCTACTTCAAGGGTGTTAATGTTGAGCCGGTTGATCCCGTAAATCCAGAGACAGGGAGTGATTACCCTGTCTGGGATGCAAATAGGGCATATAAGGCCGGCGATAGAGTGAGTTGGAATAATCAAAATTGGGAAGCTAAATGGTGGAATAGAGGCACTGAGCCAGATGGTGCAGGAGCATCTGATGCTTATCCTTGGGTAAAAATTGCATAATTAATTAAACCAAGCCACCAGTATGATATATCTACTGGTGGCGTTTATAATATATCCGTTATCTTTCAAGTTGCCTCTTTGTTGGCTGCACTCGCTCACCCCGGTCACATAGTTTGCTATGCTCCCAAGGATTCACTCCCTTGCCGTCGCGATGCATCTTGAAATCCATAGGGTATATCTAGAGTAATGATATGGAATTCGTTCCGGTATGACGATTTACTCGGAATATTAACGTCGGTGTTGATAATGTCGAGATTTATTTCTTCTTATGCTCAAATGCCGTTGTTTCAATGGTGGTATTGAAAAATGTATTACAGCGTTCTGAGCGCTGCGCAGTGAAATTCCAACGATCTCATTAGCATATGCGCGCATTTGTTGCTCATAATCTGAAATTGCCGTGATTAACTCTTCGTGGCCGGATGCTACACTGGCAAGCTTCTGCGTGAGTAAAAGTGCGTCTCGCAGCGCTGTGTTCGCTCCTGATCCGGTCATTGGCGTCATGTTGTGAATAGCATCCCCAAGTAAGGTGACGGTGCTGGATTTCCAGGGTAGAAGATGGGGCATACTGCGTAAATGTAGCGGAGATATGTTTTCCATATCACTTTGTTGAATCAGAGTATGTAGGCTTGGGTCCCACGAAATCATACGCGATTGGACCAGATCGCAGAGGGCTTCAGCGGAAAAGTCGGTGATATTGCCAGGAAAACTATCTGTTGCTGCTACGTAAACCCATACGATAAAATTATCGATTTCTGCTAATGAGGCCTCTACATGGATATTAACTGGGGCCCGCCACATAGAGATGAACAACCAGTCGGGGCTTTTAGGTACGATACTATTGGGTGTACCATCCCGGAAATTTTGGGGTAGTAACGCTGTGAGAGCCGGGGTAAGACGCGCACGACCAATGATCATACTAACACCAACATCGAATCTTTCGATAAAAGGAAGGTACTGTTTACGCACTTTTGAATTGCTACCGTCTACACCGACAAGGACATCGACATTTTCGTGACTGCCATCGGCAAAGAAAATTTTAATACCACCATTTTCAATATGTTCATAACGGACGAATGTTTTGTTCCATTGAATTGTATTTGAAAGCCCTTTGTTGAGTATTTCTTTCAGTTCAGTTCTGCTAATTGACAAACGTTGTTCGGAAATAATTTTTCCTGCCATGGGAGAAATACCGCCATGAACGGCGAGAAGACGCATACGTTCATTATAAAACCGGGATTGTCCGCCAATATATCTTGATGCCTCCTCAAAGGCTAGCCAGTTTTCAGCCGGGATGCATTCTTGCAGTGCTTGCTTACCGAATGAATTGATATGAATTCCATAACCCGGAAGTATGGATGATGTAGCAGAGTTTCGTTCATATATCGTCACTTTGATTCCGTGTTTACGTAATCCATGTGCTAAACATGTACCACCAATCCCCGCCCCAATAATACCGACATGCATAATATTTCTCCTGTTGTAGATGTAGATACGAGCGATTCTGGCTAAATCGTGGTGATTATATCTATCTGATATTATTTAATCACAGCCATGACTTTTTTATAGTATTTAAAATAAAAATATACTGTACATAGAAATAGAGCAAGAAAGCTTGGGGGTTTTATCGCTAAAAATATTTGGTGAAAAAATCATGTCTCTGTTTATTAAACAATATTTAATTAAAAAATTGATCGCTTAAATTGTTAAAGTGAATTTTTAATGTTTAAGTTTTATAATTTTTCATAAAATTAACACTTTGTAGTGATATGAATATTAATCTAACTTCATGTCTGTTTTACGTATTCAAGACAACATGACAGTAAATGATGTTTGTGTGAATAAATTAATATTTATCTTGTTTCGACTTTCAACTATTTAAGATATTTATTAATATAATCAGTAATAACTTTACTGTTCTCTAGCAAGTTAAGGAAAAGTTTATTTGGGAATAACATATATTGAAAGAAAAAGAGAAAGTCGGTTAAGCTTTCGTAAAATGAGTGCCAAGCCAGAAACCTCCACTTTCTAGTTTCTGGCTATTTTGGATTGACGAATGAGAATTAATCGTAATATTCCGGTGCCTGACGGAATGTTGGCCAGGCATCTGGATCGTGCCCTGTGACCACGATTGCATTCGTACGTTTGGCTAGATGCCGTAATTTTTGCACCGAACGTACGGTTTCAATGGTAGAGGTGAGAAACCCCGGCAATGCCCGTTCTTCCCAGTGGTCGAGGGTATAAGCGGCATCAATCGTTAACAACAGGTTGCCGCTGTGCGGCAAGTTTACCAGTAGTGATTGATGTCCCGGCGAATGCCCCGGCGTAAATACCGTTTTTAACGTGCCATCGCCGTAAACATCAAACATGTCATGGCGTTCCCCATCAAGGAATTCCCATTTCAGACCAGGGCGATCAAAATCCTTGCGGATGTAGCCACCAGCAGCAAACCAGTCCGGTGTGTAGGCGTATTCATATTCACGTCGTTGTACGATATGTGTTGCGTTAGGGAAGCGCCCTATTGCACCGGTGTGATCGAGATGAAGATGGGATTGCACCACATAGCGGATATCTGCGGGATCGATACCCAACTTTTTCACTTGAGCGACACAACCTTCATCTTCACGCATCACCGGCCAGTAGGTTTTGGTGATAGTTCCCCAGTAACCTTTGGGGTCAGTTGCGGTTTCAACTGCATTGCCACCGTCAATTAGCGTGTGACCTTTAGGATGAGTGAGTAAAAAAAATGGAATCGGAATTTCATAATCGGCACCGTTGCCCTGATTCATCTTAATGTTGTGAACCTTACATTTGATGGTTCCGGTTTGCAGCATATACAGGCGAATGTCTGACATAATGTTAACCTTTTTATTGGATTATTCATGTAGGTAAGGCCGGATCGTGGATGCTAACAAGTGGATGTTAACATATGTCCCTAGTTGATTTTATCGACATCAAGTTCTATACGGGGGAGGTCCGTGGGGCTAATCTTTGGGGGGATTAGAAAAAATTACCTTATGTAGGTTAAGAGTGATCAGAAAAATCCATCAGAGATCGTAATCACCCTTTTGACTCATTCGTGAAAAGGGTGATAAAACGTTATATACCCGTCATCTTTCAAGTTGCCTCTTGAAATCCGTAGGGTGTAGATTATGAATTTCATCGTGCTTCAAGTGCTTCAATGTTATTTTCAAAATGCCCTCCATATCATAATTTATCGGAATTAATCAATTGGTTGGTGCGCATTTCGGGGGGATTATACCGCGTGTCTTAAGCGGGAATAATCGAACGTTCTAATTTCCTCGTTAAAACCGGTCACCTGTTCAGAAATGAGCTTTGTAATTGAAGAAGGCCCTTGTCCCATTGCATTTTTCATTAAGATCCTATAGGGGAGAAGACTGGCTCTGTCGGCAGAAGACGGATTTTTACATCTATAAATCACTTGTCCCCCACGTCTTTCACGTTCATATCCGAAATTGAGAAGACCTAATATCTCTCTCGCGGTAACGATATGGTAGCCCTGTTCATGATTCCATAAATTAGACGGGGCTTCGGCCGACATTAGATGAAAATCTGCATGTCTATGAATACCACCAAGTACCCAACAATCATTTATCACATCGGTCCATTTATCTATCATTAATATATTCCCCTGAGCGTTTGGGTTCCATGAATTCTCATTTTTTTCTCGGCCGAGTCCGAGTGGCTTAAGTAATTTGTCCTGCTGAACATCGCTAACTCGACCAATTAGCATCGGCCCACTTGCTGAAAGGGCTTTACGATAAACTAACCAGCAATACTCGGTTAGATCATTAAGATAATTTTTACGCCTTTGATTGCTAGGGAACTGATTGGAAAGATTTTCGTGAACAACATCCTCATCTTGTTCCCACAAGAATGGATTATCCTTTTTTTTGTAATTTAGCGACTCTAAATCTCGCCTTAATGTCAACATTTCATATTTCATATTTTATACCCCAACCATTTATAATAAAAAAAAGTTATATTAAACAGCACTAATTTTTATAGCAGTAGTTTATGAATTAGTCCAGTTTAGTGATAATAACTCTAGTTTACTGATTGAGGTATATACCCAATGGATTTCAAGATGGATCGCGGCGGCAAGGGAACGAATCCCCGGGAGCATAGGTAACTATGTGACCGGGGTGAGTGAGCGCAGCCAACAAAGAAGCAACTTGAAAGATGACGGGTATAGTTTGCCTCTATTGACGCCGGTGGTATTTGGAGTGTCACTGGCGCTGGGCTAATTTCCAATGTAACCATAACCCTGTGTTTTTTAATCCGCTAAATCGGCATAGCCTCTAACACCAAATTTTGATTTAGCTGATTTTACCGCATCTAAAACCGCAGCAGCCATGACCTCCGCCGCGAGAATACCAATAATATTCACCGATGAGTCCACACCACCTGTTGCTGCTGCAAAAATAGTATCCCCGTCACTCATGGTATGAACAGGGTATATTGTCCTCGCCAGACCATCATGAGCCATCTGGGCAACTTTTTTCATCTGGCTTTTATTCATATTTGCATTACAACAAATTATGCCAATAGTCGTATTTGTCCCCTGAGTGAAATTATTATCTTTATTATTTTTTATAATGTAGGGAATGAGATCGATAAGATGACCGTTTTCATCACATGCGCCCGCAATAGTTTTACCATTTTTAGGGTCTCTGATTTCACCAACAGCATTTACAACAACCATTGCGCCAATTGTCAGACCATCAGGTAATTTAACCGATGCGGTCCCAAGTCCACCTTTCATGGCTTTGTCAAAACCGGCCATCTTACCGATAGTGGCCCCGGTGCCTGCGCCAATATTTCCCGATGGAAAAGGGTTGATAGACGCGTTTTGTGCTGCAAGGTAGCCCATTTTAGCGTCAGGACGAACAGCAGGATCGCCAAAATTTAGATCAAAAATTATTGCGGCAGGAACGATGGGTACGACAGCGATGCCAGTATCAAAACCTTTTTTTCTTTCTTCAAGATAGCGCATTACGCCAGAGGCGGAATCTAATCCAAAAGCACTCCCTCCACTTAGCACCACTGCGTTGACTTTCTGAACAGTGTTAATGGGATCTAAAAGCTCGGTTTCCCTTGTCCCCGGTGCCGAGCCTCTGACATCAACGCCACAAACAGCGCCGTCGTCAAAAATAATGATGCTACAACCAGTTTGCTCCAATTCATCCTCAGCATGCCCAACCTTAACACCCGGTACATCCAAAATGGTTCCATTTGTCTTATACATAAATGTTTACACCTTAATCTCTAAAATAACTCATTACAGTTTTTAATGTTTTTCGAGGTGAATCATAGCAAAGGTAACTAAACAAACCGTGATGTTTAGTGGGAATTCTGTTTGATAAACGACGGGGGACATTTATCCATCAGTCAGAAAGGTTAATTTTTTCCGTGTCTCCTGCGGCCAGCGTTTCGAGACTAACAGGGGATAGTGGAATGCGAGGGGAGGGTATTGCCCAATGTTTGATATCGTGGAGAATGGCAGAACAGATTTTTCCCTGACAAGCCCCCATACCGCACCGTGTCGCCATTTTTGCACTATTCCAATCCTGAAAGGGTTCAAGCTCGTTTAAACGTACGTCTTCACAACGGCAGATCAACGTATCGGGTGGAAGCGCCCGTGCGATCTTTTCATTCAACTTAAACGTTTGTGCCACCGCGGTTGCAAAATGTTGCCATTTTACTCGTTTTTGCCGCCATTCTTCCGCCAGTGCGTATTTACCACTCGCTGCAAACCCGGCAATAAACCCTTCACAAAGTGCAAGCTCACTGCCACCAATTCCTGTACATTCTCCCGCTGCGTATACACCAGGTATGGTTGTCTGTTGCCACGCATCCACCTGAATATTTCCTTGTTCATCCAGCAAGCAACCAAGCAATTGTGCCAATTCCGTATTGGGTCTTAAACCAAAACCGCACGCTAAACGCGTACAGGATAATTTCCGTTTCTGCCCTTTATTGCTGATATACACGCCGGTCAATCTGCCTTCTACCGAGGTTTCCACGCCCAACACCATACTGTTTTTGTAATAATTTTTAAGCGGTATGAGCGTGATGGCTTGATACAACTTGTCTGGCCAGCGCAGCAGTCGCAAGCCAAACGACAATAAGCGGTGTAAAGGCGCTTGTTCGATGATACCAACCACGTTTCCTCCCGCTTTTTTTACCGTCTTCGCAACCGCGAGCAGAAGGGGACCGCTACCGGCAATAACAACACGCTCACCTGTCATGGAGAGACCACTTTTTATCAGCGCCTGTAATCCGCCTGCACCTGTGACACCTGGTAATGTCCATCCAGTAAAGGGAAGTAATTTTTCTTTGGCTCCAGTACAAAGAATGATGCGTTGGTAGTGAACCATTCGGTGCCCACCTACCATTTCAACAATCACACATTGGCTGTCTACTGCAATCACTTTACAACCCGGTAAATAGATCAAGGCATTTTCTGATAGTACCGACAAATAACGTTTCGCCATCGGTGGCAATGTATGAAATGGTCCTTGGCGCCAAATTTGTCCGCCTGCTCTGGGATTGTCATCAATCAGGATAACGGATTGTTGTCCTTGTATCGCAGCCTGTGCAGTCGCCAATCCCGCGGGTCCTGCACCAATAATCAGCACATCACAGCGCAATACCGCAGAAGAAGATGATGTTGCCATGTTCAGATCCTCTCGACTTTCATACCCATT
This sequence comes from Photorhabdus africana, assembly GCF_035181445.1. Taxonomy (NCBI): domain Bacteria; kingdom Pseudomonadati; phylum Pseudomonadota; class Gammaproteobacteria; order Enterobacterales; family Morganellaceae; genus Photorhabdus; species Photorhabdus africana. The sequence continues at coordinate 30,408 of NZ_JAXBVE010000037.1, read as the reverse complement.
TCACAAACTGTATGGCACGCGACACGGCGGCGACCATTGATCATCAAACGGCACTCCTGACAGATCCCCATACCACAAAAAGGTACTCTCAATTGATGTGATACAGATATACGGCAATGCTCATCACCGGTATAAGCTAGCGCCGCCGCAACAGTAATCCCCGTAGGCACGGTGATCAATTCGCCATCGATAAATAGAGCAATAAATGGGGGTTTGTTGAGTGTCATGGCAACCTCTGACAGGCCATAGCCGTAAAACGTGCAGGTTGGTAAGGCAATGGATCAATCGCTGTTTTTCTGTTCAGCATCAATGCGGAGATAATTTTGGCGCTGCCCGGTGCGGTCGTCACACCTAATCCTTCATGGCCTACGGCCAGCCATAGCCATTCATAAGCAGGATGTTGTCCCAATAGTGGCAAGCCATCAGGCGTTGCAGCACGAAAGCCAGACCAGCAACGTAAAATATTCATCTGACCAAGCTGAGGTAAAAAATGAAGTGCGCGCTGGAGCATAGAACGGAGTAGGTCGAGATCAATAGTGTGTTTTTCGTTATGGAACTGGCGTGAAGATCCAATTAAAAGCTGACCAGTAGGGCGAGCCTGAACGTTGAAAGCGATTGATGTACCATTCGATGCCTGTGTGCTAGCGCTATACCCTAATTCCACCAGTTGATGTGTGATGCTGCAGGTAGGGTAACGATCGGTAATCGCCAATTGCCCTTTTTTAGGAACAATCGGTAATTCAGGTAACAGATGTGTGCTCCACAGCCCATTTGCTAACAATATTCTCGGCGCGCAATATTTCTTTCCATCACGTAGCACAACGGTCTGAGGCTTTAAGGCATGCACTTGGCCTTTAAGAAACTGAATTTTTTCATTACCGCTAGCAAGAAACCAGTGTACGACATTTGGTGCATAGACAATCCCATCCCCAGGAACAGACAAACCACCCGCAATCCCATGCCTCACCATAGGTTCCATCTGGTGAATCTGTGTTGCTGTCATTGGCGTATTCTCAATTCCATAGGCGACAAGACGTGCGCTCTTTTCCTCGGCAAGTTCCATTTCATCCTCAGCATCCGCCAGCCAAAGTGTGCCACATCCACGCCATGCACAATTTTCTGGCATATGTGGGGTGAATGTTCGCCATATATCTAATGAGTAACTACTCAGTGCCAATTCAGCCGGATTATCGTCCATACACACGAGATGCCCCATTCCTGCCTGTGTCGCCCCTTTACCGCCATCATCAATCACAGCAACTCTCAAACCATCCTGTACCAACTGATAAGCACATGCGGCTCCAACGATGCCAGCACCAACGATAATGACATCCGATATTTGGCAGGGCGTCATACATTGATTCCCCAGACAAAAGGATCGTTCTTGGCAATGATTAATTTGTTATCACTGTAAACATGCGCTGTTCCCCGGATCACGGGGGCAATTTTCTGGTCAACCCACTGATATTGGGCTTCAAAAACACTACCAATAATGCTGGATTGGCGCCAAATCTCACCCGGCTGCCATTTTCCATCCGCCGCCAAACAGGCTAACTTAGCACTTGTTCCAGTGCCACACGGTGAACGGTCATAGGCTTTTCCCGGACATAACACAAAATTGCGACTATCAGCATTGCTATCAGGAGCGAACAATTCAATATGGTCGATACACTCACCATTTTCACCAGTGATCCCCGCTTGTGCCAGTGCTTGCCTAACGGCCCAACTGTATTGCGTAAGTTCATCGATATGGTTGGGGGTCAGCAACAGGTTATGTTGACCGATCAGAAAAAACCAATTTCCTCCCCAGGCAATATCTCCATTAACATCACCCACACCAGGCACGTTCACAGTGACATTTTGCTGGTAACGATAAGCGGGGACATTATAAACAGACACAGCTCCATCCTTATGGAGTACCGCCTCTACAATCCCAACCGGCGTCTCAATTTTATATTTGCTTGGGGTCAACCAGCCCAGATGATAGAGCGAAGCAATAAGGCCCATAGTGCCGTGGCCGCACATGCCTAAATACCCCGCGTTATTAAAGAAAATAACTCCCATATCGGCGTCAGGTACAGCAGGCGGACATAAAAGTGCACCTACCAACATATCATTCCCTTTTGGTTCAAGAATGAGAGCCTTGCGCCAGTGATCAAATTCGGCTTCAAAGCGTTGACGCTGTTTGGCAACGGCTCCTTTGCCAAGAGAGGGAAATCCTTCGATTACTGTACGGGTGGGTTCTCCACCTGTGTGTGAATCAATGACGCGAACGATCTGATAACCATGTTTATCTGTCATAAAGCCACCCAATTAACGTATTTTTAATCAATGGTGGCGTAGTATTTCATTTGCCGCTTGATGAATTTCATACTGCAATATGCTGAAATCAGCACAATGAAAAAATCACTGAATTATCATAGAGGCACTCCAATAAAATAAAGATAATAAAGAGCAAAGTGATAAATAAAACTGATGATGATTATTTCTGTTTTTACCAGAAGAATGGTCGGAATAACTTTCTGTGATAATTATCACATGAACACAAAATAGCTCTTTTGAATATTGCTAATGCGTCGAATCTGATATTTATCTTTTTAGTCAAGGTAAATAACCAAACACGAGTCAAAAATCCTATTTTAATGATAATAGACTGGAGATATCGATGATGAATATATACCAGAACAATGAAAAAAACGACGTTGGCACAAATGGTCATGATGCTTGTAATGTTGAGTTTTTATCGGCGCTTTGTAGTGGATTAGTTAATCACAAACCCAGTAACCTGCAAGATATTCTCAATGCGGTTGCCTTAATTACACCATTGCTAAATGCGATTCCCAGCGTGGTTTTTTTTATCAAAGATATCAAAGCACGTTATCTAATTGCGAACCTTACGCTAGCCACACGCTGCGGATTTAAGTCGATCTCTTCGCTACTCGGTAAAACCTCTTCCGAAATCTTTCCTGCTCAGATGGGCAGTTGTTACACGGAACAGGATTTACGTGTGTTACATCAAGGGATAATTATCCAAAACCAACTGGAACTCCATTTTTATCATGGACGCAAAGCAGGTTGGTGCATGACATATAAATTGCCATTGTATAATCAACATAATCACATTATTGGTATGGCAGGAATTTCTCATGATTTGATGGAAGTTAAGGAAAATCACCCTGTGTACCAAAAGTTGGCTATCGTTGATGATTATATTCGTGAACATTTTGATCGAACAATTCGTCTCGAAGAGTTAACTCATTTAACACGTCTCTCGGTTGCTCAATTGGAACGTTACTGTAAACGTATCTTTCACCTGACGCCCCGGCAGATGATCCACAAAATCAGAATTGAAAAAGCGTCTGAATTGCTGGCTACGGAATTACCTATCACAGATGTCGCCTTGCAATGTGGTTATACGGATCACAGCGCATTTACTCGGCAATTTAAGACCTCAACTGGACTCACTCCCAGTGATTTTCGTCAGTCAATAGGGCTGGAGTAATTTACCGTTTTCCTGATACTTGCGTTCTTTTGTGATCCAATAAGTTTGCCATTCCTATTATGCTAATTTCGTCATTGTTTACTGTGAAAAGTGACAAGCTTCTCTGTAGTGAAATAGCCATTATTCCATTAAAACCAATGAGTCACATTTTTTTAACAAGATAAAAACAATTCGCATTCTAAATATCAAGTAAATCAATGACGATCAAAGGATAAAGCTATGAGCAAGAGAAAAGTGAGTTGGCATGGTGTTTTTCCGGCAGTGACGACACAATTTAACCCCGATTTTTCTATTAATTTGGATGCCACACAGAAGGTAATGACGAATCTGATTAAAGATGGGGTTTCTGGTTTAGTCGTCAATGGTTCTGTGGGGGAAAACACGTCTCTGTCTATGAAGGAAAAGCGTGCTATCGTTGAACTCGCAGTAGATGTTGCTGGTGGAAAAGTGCCTGTTCTTTCGGGTATTGCAGAATTGACAACCGATAATGCGTGCAACATGGTCTCTGAATGCCGCCGGGCAGGGGCTAATGGGGTGATGATCATGCCGCCACTGGTTTATACGCCAACACCGAAAGAAAACCGAGCGTATTTCCGTACAATTGCCGCCTCTACTGATTTACCCGTCATGCTATATAACAATCCTCTGCTGTATAAAAATGATATTACGCCGAAAATCCTGACCTCTCTGGCCGATTGCGAAAATATCGTTGCATTTAAAGATTCATCAGGCAATACCCGTCCTTTTAGTGATATTCCCAATGAAGCGGGTGATCGCTTCATTCTTTTTGCTGGTTTGGATGACGTGGTTTTAGAGTCAGTCGCAGTGGGCGCGGAAGGTTGGATTTCAGGTATGTCGAATGCTTTTCCACGGGAAGGGGAGACTTTATTTCGTCTGGCTAAACAGAAACGTTATGAAGAAGCTCGGGAATTATATCGCTGGTTTATGCCTCTGTTGCATTTGGATTTCCGTCCTGATTTGGTGCAATGCATCAAGCTGTGTGAAGAAATGGTTGGCCGTGGTAGTGCCATTACCCGTCCACCGCGTTTACCCCTCGAAGGGGAAACATTGGCAGAAGTACGCGCCATTGTAGAAAGAGCCCTTGCTAATCGTCCTTCACTGCCTGATGTCGGTCTCTGAATGGTTTCTGATACCCTTGGAGGAAGCGCTATGTTGGTAACACATTCAGGGATGCAGTTTATTGGTGGTCACAGGCAAGCAGAGGGAGAACGCTGTTTGCACAGCCGACGGGCGGTGGATAATGCATTAACGGGTTATGCGTTTTATCAGGCTACGCGACATGAGGTCGATCTTGCCGCCCAAGCCGCCGCCAATGCATTTACCCGTTATAGCCAAACATCGTTGGAAGAACGTGCCGTTTTTTTAGATAAAATCGCTGATGAAATTGATGCTCTTAGTGATGACTTCATTGCCCTTGTATCAGAAGAAACGGCGCTACCACCAGCCCGACTTCAAGGTGAACGGTCGAGAACGAGCGGGCAAATGAGGCTGTTTGCCACGCTGTTACGCCGTGGTGATATTCATGCTGCCCGCATTGATACTGCGCAACCTGCAAGAAAGCCCCTCCCCAGAGTTGATATTCGCCAATGCCATATTCCTCTAGGCCCTGTTGCGGTTTTCGGCGCCAGTAATTTCCCGTTGGCTTTTTCTACTGCTGGTGGTGACACGGTGTCAGCGTTAGCGGCGGGCTGCTCCGTTGTTTTCAAAGCACATGGCGGCCATATGGCTACCGCCGAAATCATCGCGGAAGCCATTGAACGCGCTATTATCGCCGCACAAATGCCGGCAGGTGTATTCAATATGATTTATGGCAATAGCGTGGGGGCCGATCTAGTCAAACACCCCATTATTCAGGCCGTTGGTTTTACCGGTTCACTTGCTGGTGGGCGTGCACTGTTCGATATGGCGATGCAGCGACCACAACCTATTCCGGTTTTTGCTGAAATGTCGAGTATCAACCCGGTCATTGTGCTGCCAAACGCCTTAGCACAGCGGGGGAAACCGATCGCCCAAGAACTGGCAAATTCATTCACATTAGGTAGCGGTCAGTTTTGTACCAAGCCAGGAATAATCTTGGGTATTCGTTCACCAGAATTTGATCAATTTATTACTCAATTAACGCAAGAAATCGCGCTTCGCCCGGCGCAGTCAATGCTGAACCAAGGCACATTACTTAACTACCAAAAAGGTATTCATCAACTGGATGATGAACCCTTAATGACACGGTTAGCCATTGGCGAACATCATGAAAATCAGGCGAGTGCAATGTTGTATCGCGCAGATATTGCTTTATTGTTGAATAAAAATGCTCTGTTACAAGAGGAGGTTTTTGGCCCTGTTGCTATTGTGGTTGAAGCCGAAAGCCAATATCAGCTTTTACGCGCAATTGACTGTTTGCCGGGGCAGCTTACCGCTACCTTAATTGGTGAGCACGATGAATTAGCGAATGCACATGAGCTCAGTCGACGATTACAAAACATTGCGGGCAGGGTGGTTGTTAATGGCTACCCGACAGGCGTTGAAGTCTGTGATGCCGTGGTTCATGGCGGGCCTTACCCGGCAACTTCCGATGTGAGAGGGACTTCCGTTGGTACACTGGCCATCTGGCGTTTTCTGCGCCCAGTCTGCTTCCAAAACTATCCCGAATCCTTACTTCCACTCGCACTGCAAGACCATAATCCGTTAAATATTTCTCGATTAATCAATGGGGTGATGAGCCGGGAAGTGTTGTAAAACGCGCAGTTACCCGACTTTGACGTATATCAAATAAGAAACAGAAAAGGGCGAATAATTATGGCGCTATACAAAGCCTCTTCACGGTCAAAATCCGATTCAGGGCAGGGTAAATTTAAGAAACAGTTAACACTCACGGATTTAACCTTCATCGGATTAGGGGCTATTTTTGGTTCTGGCTGGTTATTTGCAGCCAGTCATGTGTCTGTTATTGCAGGGCCTGCCGGGATTTTTTCCTGGCTGATTGGTGGTATCGCCGTGCTGTTACTCGGCATTGTTTATTGCGAACTGGGTGCGGCACTGCCGAAATCAGGTGGCATTATCCGTTATCCGGTGTTTTCTCATGGCGAACTCATGGGATATTTAATGGGTTCCATCACCTTAATCGCGTTTTCCAGCCTAATAGCTATCGAAGTCGTCGCTGCTCGACAATATGCGGCGGCGTGGTTCCCCTTTCTCAGTCAGCCGGGTTCGGGTGATCCGACGCTGACAGGCTGGCTGGTTCAATTTATCTTATTAGCATTTTTCTTTTACCTTAATTACAACAGCGTGAAAACCTTTGCAAAATCCAACAATATTATTAGTATTTTCAAGTTTATCGTTCCGCTGCTCGTCATTATTATCCTGTTTAATTATTTCAATCCGAGTAATCTGCAAATTCACGGATTTTCTCCTTTTGGGGTATCGGGTGTTGAAGCTGCGGTTTCAACGGGGGGCATTATTTTTGCTTATCTTGGTCTAACGCCCATTATTTCCGTCGCTGGTGAAGTAGAAAAACCTCAAAAAACAATTCCTATTGCCCTCATTCTCTCTATTTCACTGTCTACGGTTATTTATGTTTTATTACAGTTAGCGTTCCTTGGCGGGATACCCTCTGATCTACTCTTTGGTGGCTGGAATAACATTGGGCAATATTTTTCATTGCCGTTTCGTGATATAGCCTTAATTCTTGGTGTGGGGTGGCTCGCTTTTTTGGTGGTATGTGATGCGGTGATCTCTCCAAGCGGTACTGGGAATATTTATATGAATGCCACCCCCCGTGTAGTCTATGGTTGGGCAAAAAGTGGGACGTTATTTAATGTGTTTACCCATGTCGATGAAAAATCGGGGATACCACGTCCTGCACTCTGGTTGACATTTATTCTTTCTGTTTTTTGGACATTACCTTTTCCTTCATGGGAAAAACTCATCAGTGTTGTTTCTGCGGCGTTAATTCTGAGCTACGCATTAGCGCCAGTAACTGCTTCTGCCTTACGCCGTAATGCCAAGGAGATAAAACGTCCTTTTTATGTTAAATGGTTTGCGATCATTGGTCCGCTTTCCTTTATTATTTCTGCTTTCATTGTTTACTGGTCTGGTTGGAAAACCGTTTCTTGGTTGCTCGGATTACAGATTGTCTTGTTTTTTATCTATTTGTTATTCAAAAATAAAGTCCCGACAGGCAAAGTGAGCTTACGTCAACAGATAACCTCTGCTTTGTGGTTGATTAGTTTTTACAGTGCCATGATCATTTTGTCCTATTTAGGCACATTTGGCGGTAAAGGCATTATTCCTGCGCCCTGGGATATCGTTTCCGTAGCAGTGATCTCTTTAATTGCCTTCTATTGGGGAACCTTTAGTGCTTTACCCAATGCTATTTTACCAACGGAGGATGAGGATTAAATCGTGTCTGATTAACGATACAGGGCGGGAGATTAACTGAACATCCTTGTCCACATTGACGCCGGATAAATTTAAATAAAGCCCATCATAAATCAAGCATTTTCTGCAATGCTTGCTGCTTCGGGAACTTCAATTAATTTTCCTGACTTCACATCAAATATGTACCCATATATGGAGATATTTGCGGGGACAAGAGGGTGAGTACGAATACGATGAATATCTTCAACTACGCTATCAACTTGATTGTTAATGGTCAGCCATTTGATATATTTTCCCTCAGATGATCCTGTGCCATTGCCGACATCTTTAAATCCTTCATCCGTCATTATCGCGCTTTCCAAGCTGCTTTCCAGTAGATCGCCCATGATATTGTCTGTAAAAAGCTCCATTCCGCAATTCGTATGGTGAATGACAAACCACTCTTTTGTTCCAAAAAGTTTATAGGAAATGATAAGTGAACGAATGGCATCATCACTGGCCCTTCCACCGGCGTTACGAATAATATGAGCGTCACCTTCAGATAAACCTGCAAATTTTGCTGGATCCAACCTGGCATCCATACAAGTCAATATGGCAAATCGTCTGACAGCAGGTAAACCCAGGTTTTTTTTATCACCAAAAGTTGCTGCATATGCAATATTAGCGTCACTTATTTCTCTGATAACACTGCTCATCCTTCCTCCCTTCATATTTTCTGGTTTAATAAATTGTTATATAAAATAAAAGCATAGAACAAGAAGCTAACTTAGGATATCCATCTAGATAAATGAATATACCCGTTATCTTTCAAGTTGCTTCTTTGTTGGCTGCACTCACTCACCCCGGTCACAGAGTTATCTATGCTCCCGGGGATTCGCTCCCTTGCCGCCGCGATGCATCTTGAAATCCATAGGGTATATGAGGCTGAAAATACAGATATATAAAAAAAATTTATGAAAAATATATACTCGTATCCTTTGTACCGGTCAAGTAAATCCTAAGTATTTCAACAGACATTGTGATGTAATGATGTTTTCGGCGTTTTCAGGGGAGAAAGTTGTATCTTAAAAAGTTCTAAAGTAATCATGGTGCGCATGGTATGGTTCGCCACAGGGCATTTACCCAATTTATGCACTATGCACAAGGATTCCATATGCGGCTATCTATTCGAACTTTATCAGCCTTTACATCTTTTGCTTTCCTCATTGCGCCGTTTTTCACTCAAGCCCATAGCGGCAATACTGCTGGTATTAACGTTGAAAAATTGCTTGAGACTGAAAAGTCTTGGGATGGCGTGTCTTATCAGGAATACCCTAAAGGCACTCCTCAGCTTTCAGTTCTCAAAATTACTATTGCTCCAAATACCAGTCTTGCCTGGCATGAGCACCCGATACCTAATGCAGCTTACGTGTTGAGCGGGGTGTTAACGGCAGAGAAAAAATCCAGTGGTGAAAAACGTCTTATGAAGGCGGGAGAGGTGTTATCCGAGATGGTTGACAGCACTCATCGCGGTTACACAGGCAAAGAGGGCGCTACTCTCGTGGTCTTCTATGCGGGTCAAAAAGGAATCCCTCTTTCTAAACCCGTTGAGTAAAAATCACTCAAGTACGAAGACGAAAAAACGTGTCAGCGTTGGGATTAACCTAGTCCGCTGGCGATCATTATTATGCCTTGTTATAATTGTATTACTCAGTAATACATGAAGAGACGAATTTATGGCACGAGTAACTAGTGTGACCCTTGGTGAGCACTTCAACGGGTTCGTTGGTGATATGATCCAATCTGGTCGTTATGGCAACACATCCGAAGTTGTCCGCGATGCTTTGCGCCTGATGGAGGCTCGCGAGCAGCGTATTCAGAATGTTCGTGAAATGGTGCTGGCTGGCCTGAATTCTCCTGTCAGCAAAAACAGCATGGATGATATTTTTGTAATGGCAGCGAAGGATTTTTCTTAAAATATAGAGGAGGTTAATATGCACTCTGATAAAGATAGAATCCTGCAGGACTCTGATAAGGCAGTTAGTGCGCCTAATGTATATTATGTTAAATAACCTTAGATGATAAACAACTTCGCATAGAACTAGGTGATTTTTGACACCCCTCTCTTTCTAAGGAGATAACTATGCAAACCTATACCTCAATCAGGCCAGAGCCAATATTTCTGTGGTGCTGGATATTGCAGCCCGTTGAAATCACCCGTCGGGACGGCAGCGTTGCCGTAGTGCTCAAGAAGTTATTGCCTTCCACGATCGCATACTGCGACGTTTTCCCGGCGTTGCCGGGATAGCCTTCCTCCTACCTAATATGTTGTTACCCTCCTCTCCTATTTTTCTGGATGAACACACTGGTATTTTTTTTGAGGCTCATGTTTGACGATTAACCTTTAAATTAAATTCACTTTTTACATGTAAATATAAAAAGTGAATTTATTATGAAAAATAAAAATGATATTTTTGGAGAATCATGAATGTTTTTATTTGGTAGTCATATAATTACGATAAAAGTACTTATTCAGGAGTATTATAATTAATAGATATGGCATTTTGAGGCAATAATTATAAAAAGAATTTTTTACCATAATTATTCTGAAAAAATAATGAGTAAAAATGTTTGATGTTAATCACATTAATATCATCCAGAGTCAGGGTAGTTGACATTATTACCAGAAAATCCATCCGGCGTGAGTGAGCAAAATATAAACTATCTCAATTGTCAGCGCCGACTTTTCTTTATTTAAAACACCACCAGATTGTTACCTTTTCAGATTAAATATGTGAGATAAATCATAAATTCCAGAGAAGTTAAATATACTGGCATTAAAGATAGTTTCATGAAAAACTATAGGAAAATAAATTATCATTATATATTAGATTTGCCATTTTTGATTTCTGGTACTATTATGGTAAATGGAATTTAGGTTTCCAACCTAATCCAACTTAGGATGAAAAATACAAGCAGTTTTTGAATTTTAAAATTGTAACATCATCGATGTGATAATTTAAGTTTTGCATACATTATCACATATGATTTTGTAAAAAATGTATTTAAATATGTAAATTCTGAAACTATTTAAGGAGAGTTTTATGTTAAAGAAATTATTAACAGTTGGGGCATTAGCAACAGCATTAATCGGAGGAGTTGGGACTGCATCGGCAGCACTTTGTAATTCTGAGGAACCACAATATATTACTGGGGGTAAGTATTATAGATATGTTGTTAATCCTTATGATAATTTTGCTAATGTATTCACAGAGGATACTAGATTTGGAAGGATGACATGGTATTTTAAAAATCGTATTGGACCTTGCGAATTTCATACTGGATATAACGCTTTCCAAGCTTACTATGAAGGTAGAATAAATTAAATATTTTTTTAATAACATTGAAAAACCCCGTTTAAAATAACGGGGTTTTTGCTTTTATCATGTATAATCATATTTTTCCTTTATTGGCTACGTATTCAAAGTATTGATTGACTTTAAACATAATATTTCTCTTCATAATTAGCGCAGGCAAATTCAATAATCTCCCTCCCGGAAGATTTTTCAAAGGAAAAACGGCTGCTGGATGTGAAAATGTCCACGGCATTGCGAAAGATCCTGAAATATTGTTGAAGCATGAAAGCTACCGACTTCAATTTCAGATTTAGAACCTTTAATCACAGTCGGTAACTTGTTTGTTTTAAATTGAAGTGTCAGATTGAGTCTGAGCTAAGACATGATGTTTTTTTAATATCTCTTGAACTCTATCTTTAGGAATAGAAAACGAAGTATTGCCATTTCTCCCAACCATTTTTTTGGCGGCGATCATAGCATTAATTATTGCTTCTTCTGTTGCACTTATTGTGGCCTCATACAAGGGATCTAGTTTGTCATTTGACAGTATTTTTATTGTCTTTACATCCTTTCTAGAGAAAGCATCATTATTTGCGGTCGAAAATGCAATAAATATCTCACCGCTGGTATTCCTGGCTACCCCACCGACCTTTGCCAGTCCAAGAGAGACTCGTTTAGCTATTTTTTCTAATTGGTGAGGCGCTAATGGTGCGTCTGTAGCCACCACGGCGATTATAGAACCGGCATCCTTTATTTTTTTCTTGCCGCCATGATATATCGGCTTGAGATCCTGTATTTCTTTACCAACTGGAATCCCAGCAATAATCAAATCGTCCCTATCACCAAAGTTGCCTTGAACAAGAACGCCAACAGTATATCCGCCATCTTTTTTATCTAGAATTCTTGATGAAGTACCTGTGCCTCCCTTAAACTTAAAAAGGTTCATTCCTGTTCCACCGCCGACATTACCCTCCTCTATCGCTCCTGATTTAGCACTATTCAACGCATGATATACATGTTCTTTTTTTACATGCATACCGTTTATATCATTTAATATTCCATCCCACGTTTCTGCAACCACAGGTAATAACCAAAATAAATCATCTTTTAGTGGTGACGTTAAATTATTATCAAACATCCAGCTAATTGTTGAGTCTCTAACAATACCAACACTATGAGTGTTGGTGATTAATATTGGCGTTTCCAGGAAACCACTCTCTTTGACCCATTGATTGCCTGTCATATCTCCATTTCCATTTAAAGAGAATGTACTAGAAAATACCGGGCTAAATTTCTTGCCTTTTGGCAATATAGCTGTTACGCCTGTCCTTATTGGGCCTTTGCCAACCTCTAGCTTTCCATCGCCTTCTATTATGGTTGAATAGCCAACTTCTACACCACTAACGTCTGTAATCGCATTATATTTCCCGGTTACTCCAGAGAAAGGAATGCCTAAATCCCTTGCTCTAATCTCATCGGCTAAAGAATTAGAAGTTATCACTGTCGATAGCGATAAAATTATAATATTTAATATTTTCATAACTACTCCTTGTTAGACCAAATTAACTCGAAGGTTTAAGATGCAGAATATGAAGATCCAATACGAAAAGAATTCGTTTTCGACCAGTCGGTATACCTTTTTGCATCATTACCGTAATTATATTATTCAGGTTTACAACTGAGTTCTAGATAAAAGATAGAATTAAGTGCTTGTTCCAAGATTAGAACTTTCGACCAAGAAAAAACTGATCTTTAATAGGGATATTATTGATCCCACCTGTCTCCGTGTTTGCGATACACCTACAAAGATCACATAAAACTTAAAAAAGAATAGAAATTTGTATACTCAATATTGAATAAGAATCAAGATGAATATTTTGATAATTAATTGTAGAGAAGCGAGTAAATGCATCATTACATCGGAATTTGTGTGGTTGCTCAGTCCCAAATCGTGAGCCAAGGAGTGAAAGAAGCGATTAACAAGTTGGAATTGTCAATTGCGGCCGAATCTGATCCTTGTGAGGTTTGGAAACTTAATTCAACAGTTTCAGTTGATTCTATTATGGCGTACTTGCTTCAGCAAGCTAGAGGATATTTACTTGTCTATCAGAAAAAGCATCAATTTTCTTTTCATGTCATGACCTATGAAACGCTGGATGAAGCTCTGGCCGATATCGCACGGCATCCGGACAGAACACTCGATCTGGTAATTGCTGATGATCTGTTTTTACAACATGGCCATTACGAGCAGGTCAGTCATCAGTTTTTCCGATTGTTTGAGTCGAATCCTGGGAAATTGTCACCCTATTCTTTCCTGCTCTCTTTATCAGAGATGATTCCTGGTAGTGCACGAATACAAGAGATGGATTCAGTGACACTCAATATTTGGCAGCCAGATCCGCTTGTTTGGGAGATACAGGTGCTAAAAAACCTAATGGATCATTTGGATAGCACTTATATTAATCCATTACTTGTTAGAGCGACGACGTCTAAAGTAACAATATCATCAATGGCACAGTTTATTCATGATTATATGGAGTGCCACTTCAAGGAGCGTTGGGACTTCCACTACTATACTGGGTCGATGATCTCCGGATTTATCGATTCTATGCTTCGTTTGTGTGATGGTACATCTACCCTGTGTGAAAGTGGGCCGAATGAGCACAGTCTGGCAGTTTCTGCACTTTGTGGCTGGCAGTTTTATCAGCGTGGTTATGTAATTGCGGTAACTTCCGGCATGATCGATGAGTTTCGTGGCACATTATGCAACCTGAAACGTGCTCATGCGCCAGGTATCATCATTTGTGCAGATAGTCTTGGAAATAGCTGGTTCCCATTTCAAGGTACGATGCATAGAGATTATGATGGTAAGAAGTCGATTGAAGCAAAAGGAATTCCGTGCGTTTATATCAATGATCAATTGAACTTGCCTGAGCGGTTAAATGAGGCAATAGATCTATTGCAGTCTCAACCCGGCCCAGTGTTTATTCTTGCGACACAATCAGTTTTGGAATGTACACTGAAACCTGAGCAGCTACCCCATCCGAGTCAGTGGAGCCTTTTGGTTCCACAGATTGGGGATAATGAAGCGTCCATCATGGATGCAGTGATGTCTCTGATCAACCATGATAAGCGTCGTATACTGTGGCAATGTTGTCATTTAACGGATCATGAACGTGAACTGATTTATCAGATTGCTGAAAAAGCAGGGATAGCGTTAGTAGATACGCTAGTATCTCCGGGGGCGGTCAGTGATTACCATCAGCAAAAGCCTGTTAGTAACTATATTGGAATTCTGTCGGTTTACGGCTTTAGCAGCAAAGTATTTCATTACCTACATGAGGGGCAGCAGCTTGCTGATCCTGAAAGCCAGAGTATTTTTTTCCTTAAAAGTAAAGTCGATGAAGCATCCTCGCCATTTTCCGCCAGTAAACTTAAAAATAAATGTCATATTATTCAGGTGAATTGCCGTTTAGAGCACATGTCACCTTACACTGATCTAGCTGTACATAGCTATTTACGCTCATTCTTAAAAACCGTTCTCACTCGACTTAATGTGGATGAAAAGGTACTTGCTTATCGTCGTCGCGAACTGGAACGAGTTCAGAATTATCCTAACATCACCCCGATAGATTGGTTGCCACAGGTGCCGATGTCCCCCAATTACTTTTATGCCCATTTAGGGAAGCAGTTGCATCATCTGATCAGTGAGCAGGGATTTGTCTATACCGGTGTTTATGATGTAGGGAGGTGCGGAATCGGGGCGATGCGGAATTTACCGAAAACAGGGAAAGGATTTTCCGGTTGGTATGGCCGGGCACTGATGGGCGATGCGTTGATGTCACTGCCTTATTTGGCTCGTACATCATCCCAGAATATTCTGGCATTTATTGGTGATGGTGCCAGAGATTTAATCCCAAACATTGAGTCCCATATTGAACGAGCATTGATGCAAAATCCTCATCGGCAGAAGATCAATATTTCTGTGTTTTATCTTTGTAATGGTATGTTGTCGATGATTCGATCATATATCGATATGAGAAGTGCGACGAATAATACAAAACAGACCTTGCTTGCTGCATCGTCGCGTAATTTGTCTTTGTTTACTGCTGCTAATGTCCAGGTTGTCCCTGACGCATATGCGACAACACAGGTAATTCGTGAGCGTTGGACAACATTTGACGCAACCTATTGTGAAACCATGTTAACCACTCCTCAAACCATTTATTTTATCGATGTCATGCTCTCACATAACTCCGATGGGGACGGGATGGTCCTGTTCTCTGAAGCGACATGGCAGCGTGCTAATATAGTATAAAGATTAGGATTGAAACTTAAAAAACCCAAGAGTAGCTGTGCTCTTGGGCTTTATTCTAAGCTTTTGAGTTTAACAATATTGAAGACCTTATGGGTACATCACGATTCATACACATCCTTCCCTCAGTCAATGTGATGCAATACTTCCCCAACGGCGTCAAAAAGCCGATCCAAATCGGCTCGTTCAGCATTGAACATAGGCCCGAATTGCAGCGTATCACCGCCAAAGCGTACGTAAAAACCGGCTTTCCAAAGCGCCATGCTGGCGTCAAAAGGACGTATAGCGGTATCACCGTCACGGGCAGCCAACTCAATTGCCCCTACCAAGCCACAGTTGCGGATGTCAGTCACATTTGGACAGTTTCTGAGAGCATGAAGGGCCGTTTCGAAATGAGGGGCAAGTTCAGCAGAGCGTTGGATAAGATGGTCTTTATCCAGCAGATCTAAAGTTGCTAACCCGGCAGCACAGGCTACGGGATGTGCCGAATAGGTATAACCGTGACTAAACTCTACAGAGTGTTCCGGTAGAGGCTGGGACATAAAGGCTTCATAAATTTCACTGCTTGCCACTACGCCTCCCAGAGGAATGGCGCCATTGGTAATTTGTTTGGCAAAGTTAAGAAGATCTGGCGTCACACCAAAATATTCCGCGCCAGTCCAGCGTCCCATGCGACCAAAGCCAGTAATAACCTCATCAAAAATCAACAAAATATTATGTTGATCACAAATTTCACGCAGACGCTGTAGATACCCTTTGGGCGGAATAATCGCACCGGCGGAACCGGACACAGGCTCGATAATAACTGCCGCAATATTGGAGGCATCATGCAGTTCGATCAACTTGAGCATCTCGTTGGCTAATTCCGCGCCGCCGGTTTCCGCCATACCTGGCGTAAACGCCATATCGGTCTGTAATGTATGGGGTAAGTGATCTACATCCATTAACTGTCCGAACATTTTGCGGTTGCTACCCATTCCCCCCAAACTGGTACCAGCAATATTGACACCATGATAACCAAGTGCACGGCTAATCAGTTTAGTTTTCTCGGGTTGGCCTTTCACTCGCCAGTAAGCTCGTACCATTTTGACCACGGTATCTACAGATTCAGAACCTGAGCTGGTGAAAAAGACGTGATTGAGATCACCCGGCGTTAAATGGGCAATTTTTTCTGCCAGTTGAAACGACAAAGGATGACCGAACTGAAAGCCTGGTGAATAATCGAGGGTGCTTAATTGAGCAGCGACAGCTTGTTGAATTTCTGTCCGGGTATGGCCTGCCCCACAGGTCCAAAGACCGGACAGACTGTCATAAATCTGGCGTCCTTTATCGTCTTTTAGCCATTGCCCCTCGGCAGCAATGATAAGGCGTGGATCGCGTTGGAAACTTCGGTTGGCACTGAATGGCATCCAGTGAGATTGCAGGTTTAACGATTCAGAAAAACGGGTTTCAGACATAGCTAACTTCCTCTCACAAAAGTAAAATTTGAGTTTAGTTCAATCCCCCTGTTTTCGCCAACAATAACTGTTTCTTATAGATTACTTCTTATAGATTACAAACAGGTTATTTCAGTTTGTTCTGTAAAAATGTTGGACATACGCTTCGCTCCGTTCACGTTTACCGATAGCTACTTCCCTGAATTTTACGCTATAGGTTATAGATAATTATCCAGATCTACATCAACCAATGCCTGTTCTCTACGCTCATTTACCAGTCGAATAAGCTCTTGATCATCTAAAGCATCAAGTATCTGTTCGTGGAGTCTCGCAGGAATACAATAAAACACTGGTTGGTTACGATTTAGGATTGCGACAGGGTATCATCTGGTCGTTAAGCATCAATGGAAATATCCGTGATAGGTATACATTGACAAGTAAGGCACATCCCTTGCTCTGAAGGTTCTACGCCATTTAAGTGTTGTACTTCGCCACTTTTTAATTTCACAGCACAACTTTCACACTGTCCAACCCGGCATCCACTTGCCATCTTAATACCACTTTTTTCGCCAAAATTAAGGAGTGTCCCTTTGTCAGGGGACCATCCAAGAAGAACGCCAGATTTTTCAAATTTAACGGCAAAACTCTTCCCATCTTTAATTTTTACCGGAATTAGCGATCGGAACATTTCTTTATAGATATCAAAAGGCGGAACGCCTAGAGTGAGTAAACCTTCTTCAAAAGTTTTCATCATAGGAGCCGGGCCACACATATAAAAACGAGCTTGCTGTTTAATCAGAGATTCAGGAACGGCATCCGCGGTAATATATCCATGATACGGGTAATTAATACCCTCAATATCCACTGGCAACGGATTGCTGTAATAGTTGATTACCTTCAACTGCTTAATTTTTGACTCAAGCTCTTTTAGTCTTTTGGAAAAAGCATGTGTATTGCTGTTTTGATTAGCATACAACAATAAGAGTTCAGGCTTTTCACCGTTAGCGGGAAGAGACTCAAGATAACTTATGAATGGCGTAATACCAATTCCTCCTGCCAACATAACAACAGGTTGCTTAGCATTAAGCGGAATAATAAAATTTCCTCCCGGAGGAGTCAGATTCACTTCGGCTCCGGCTACCAGTGTTTTGTTAATGTATGAAGACATGACACCTTCAAAAGTTTCCCCGTTAGAAGTTATGCTTTTCTGATGCCGTACGGAGATACTGTAAGTCCTTCTACCTTCCAGTGTTGCCGTTCCTGTCAAAGAATAGGCTCTGATGACAGGGACATCCTGTCCAGGTATGGAAACTTGTACCGTGATATGCTGACCAGGTTCATAATCAGGTAACATTGCTCCATCTTTTGACTCAAAAATAACTGTCTTGACACCCTTAGCCTCGGGTTTTGTATCTACAACCCGAAATGCCTTACGGCCCTGCCACGGCCTTCTCTCCGGGTTGATATCTTCTGCGAGTTTAATATCACAACGGAATGAACGGAGCGGAGAAGCGCCGCTGATAGGATCACAAGAGTCGTCAGAAATAAGCGCATTATAGTTACTGCTGTTTTTTCCTATGGCGGGAAAACCTTCCTTCCCATAGTCGGGACACGCTTGCCACCAACCAAACTCAGCAATTATCGTGTCGTAAGCAATATTATCATCTAATGATGCTTTAAAACGTGCCTCGCCGTTGCGGGTGATGACCTCTACCCAATCTCCATTGTTAATACCTTTCTTTTCAGCCAATCTACTGTTTATCTCAAGCTTCGGATAAGGTGATTTTTTACGCAGACGGGTTAAACTTCTCTGTTGGCTATGACAATAGAAACCATTTTTTACCGAGGTTAGTCGATAAGGGAAATGTGACTCAGAGTTTAAATTCTCTTTTGGTTCATCATATATTGGTAGTGGCGGATAACCATGCCGCCACAATTTTTCAGAATAGATTTCAACCATTCCTGTTTCGGTATCAAAACCTTTAACTGTGTTCTTAACAGGATCGATTCTTGCGTATTTCCTATCATGCTGAATTAATGGCATTGAAATTCCTGCTGGCTTTTCTCTTAACGCCTCTACGGTTAAGCCAATAGGCTCAAGAATATAATTCCATCCCGCTTCAACGCTTCCATTAAAAAATAGATCATTCATGCCTAAGCGACAGGCCAAGTCGAAGACAATTTCGTTATCTGACCGGCTTTCTCCCCGAGGCGAAATCATTCTTTGTCTTAACTGAATGAGTTCCTCTGCCTCAGCTGAAATCTCAAATCCTACACGTAGCCCTTCTCTCTCCCAGGGCGTATTCACGGGTAGTAAGATGTCAGCATAATGTGCAGTAGGCGTTTCAAAGAGATCACAATGAACATGAAATTCAAGCTGTTTTAGCGCATCTATCCCAATTTTGGTGTCAGCATGAGATGACAACATATTCGTACCAAATGCCATCATAGCTCTAATCGGGTAAGGCCGTTTGTGCAAGATTGCTTGATACAGATCATGTGATGTTATCCAACCATCTAGAGGTGGCCCCAACGGTCTTTCCTTAAAGCCAAGTGCTTTTTCTTGCTGTTCCTTTGGCATAAGTCTGCGAGCATTTACAGGATTAACGGGATGCTTATTGTACACCCTATTACTTCCCTGAGTGTCAAAACACCCGGTTAATGCATACAGCACGGCAATTGCTCGTTCAGTCTGGGTTGCATTGGTATGTTGAGCTACACCCGTCCAAGAATGATAAGCAATTCGTTTAGAAGAGATGATTAAATCTGCGGCATATAGGAGTTTTTCTTTGGTTATGCCGGTGATTTTTTCTACATAT
This sequence comes from Photorhabdus africana, assembly GCF_035181445.1. NCBI lineage: Bacteria > Pseudomonadati > Pseudomonadota > Gammaproteobacteria > Enterobacterales > Morganellaceae > Photorhabdus > Photorhabdus africana. The sequence goes on along the minus strand of NZ_JAXBVE010000037.1, from coordinate 10,606 downwards.
TCAGGTGGGTATTGTTGACACTCATCTAGAAGTCGCTGGAATGCAGATTTGCATGGTATTTTTTTATTTACATCTTCCGCAGAGTCAATCGAAAATTCGCCTAATAAAGCATAATGATCATTTTCATCACATGGCACATTTTCGTGAAAATCATAGGGTAGTGGAGACTGAGTTATGTTATTCCAGACAACATATCTGTTTTTCTTAGCTGAAATGTTTATATCTTTTTCTCTCAAGAAAAGACCATTATCATTTCGTACTAACAATGAGGCGTTCGTCCAGCGTGCTACAAACGCCTGATCATATCCTCTTCGGTTTATGATGATATTTATTAGCCCGAGGGCTAACGCGGCATCGGTCCCAGGATTGACGTTGAGCCAATTATCAGATTCTTTAGCAAGAGCTGTATGTCTAGGATCGACAACGATAAGTTTGGCACCTGCATTTCTTCCCGCGCCAAGAGCTTCCGCTTGCGCAAGCCATGTATTTGTTGGATTGTGCCCCCATAAAATGATCAGCTCGGCATTTCTGTAATCAGCTACAGGAATACTGCACCCAAAGGTAAATTTATGTGCCTCGTCTTTATGCCAGTTACACACTTCTGTACTATAGCAGACGTTAGGGCTGCCGAAATTTCGAATGAAGCGCTCTATCCATTCAAGACTATCACTAAGAGGTGTTCCACTTGGTGAGGTGACGGAGAAAGCAACCGATTCTGCACCAGACTCAGCCTTATAGAAAGCCAGTTTCTCAGCAACATACGTCAAAGCTTCATCCCAGGTGATTTTTTCCCAGCCTGGATCGGCATCACCTTTGGGATTTGTCCTACGAAGAGGATGAAGAATCCGGTTAGGACTGTGAGCCAGCTCTGGTGCAGCTTTACCCTTCATGCACATGGCGTTGCCGGTCGGGTGTTTTGGGTTTTGCTGGATTTTTATCAATGTATCGTTACGAACTTCGTTGACAGTGCCACATCTTGATCTACAGAGAGTACAATATCCCTCTTTAAACTCGCTCTTCATAAGATAACCTCATACGGCTTCACAAAATGTTTGCTTCACGATTCTTGCGGATGGTTAATACCAGTACGTATTACTGGTTCTCTTCCCTTTTATTATTTTTCATCAAACTGGGTAATGTGTAACTGCTTTTCAAGCTACACAATAAAATCAAAAATTCAACGGTATTTACTGCCTATTCCAATAGAGCTATTTTATTTGCCATTTTGAACCTGGGCAGTGCTCAAAATCCTCACGTACTACGTGTACGCTCCGGTTTTTCCGCGCTGTCCGTGTTCAAACTGCCTGCAACAATTACGCCTATTGGGATAGGCTCTTATTTTTATAACCAACTAAAGTATTAACAATGTAATTATTCATAATTACTTGCATTGTCTTTTCTGGTATCCGGGACATAGATAACTTCTTTATTTATCCCCTCTTCTGCTTTAATGATTTGGGTGTAATATTGAGATGCTTGGTCAATTGTAAATATTGTATTAGGTGACCATACCATCATACCACTATATCCGTTATTAATGACTGAGCGGGTAATATTCTGCACTGAGGATATCGAATTTTTTTCGGGGGAGATACCCAACAACAAATTTTCTTTCTTCATCCCGAAGTTAACGTATGGAACCAGCTTACTGGCACTGGTGTTGATGTAAGTCATCTCGTAACCTGCATCCAGTAAATTTGCTATATTTGTCGGTTCCTTGAAGTAGAGATAATCTGACCACAGGGCTTTGGTCAGTACCTTTTGGGCAAATTTTGGATGGCTTTTAATCGCATCCGCTACCCAATAGAAGGATTGACGATTACCATAGCATGTTGAATATTCATCATCGATGTTGATTCCATCCAGCCCGTATTTAACGACATCATTTACCATTTCATTGGCAAGTTTCGTTGCCGTTGCTTGATTCATATTACATGACCAACCTGCATTTTGATGATTGCCCAGATAGGATAGTTGAACTCTGATGCCCTTTTTTTGCAAATTCCGCACTAGGGAAATATTTTCTTTGAGTATCGAGCTTATTTTATCGTTGTAAAACAGTACAGGGCTATTAGATATACTATTGTTAATATTTGCTGCGAATAATATAACATCGGAAAAAAATGGTTTTTCAGTTTGTTTCACAACAAAATTACCGATATCCTTGACATGTTGCGGTGAAGGATTACTCAGAAATGTAATATTATTTGCTGCAAGAGATTGATTTGTTGCAAAGGTAATAATAAGTACAACTTTCAACAAATTGATATTTTTTAAGATCATAAATAAACCTCTTATCTTGGTTTTAATTATGTCATTATCTATCTTAGTCTCTTACTTGCTAGCTCATACGCTTCACTCCGTTCGCGCTTACCAACTGCTACTACGGCGATAATCAACACATTATCTATGACCTCATAAACTAAGCGAAAACCAGAAGCGCGTAATTTTATTTTGTAACAATTCGGCATGCCTCGAAGTTTAGCTGATGGAATATGAGGTTCAACACAGCACTTTTTCAGCTTCTTAGCAAATTGTTGTTGGACTGATTTATCAAGTCTCTTCCACTCCTTGAGTGCATCTTCCCTGAATTTCACTCTATAGATCATAGATAATTATCCAAATCTACATCAACCAATGCCTGCCCTCTACGCTCATTTACCAGTCGAATAAGCTCTTGATCGTCCAAAGCATCAAGTATCTGTTCATAGAGCTCCGCAGGAATACAATAAAACACGGGTTGGTTACGATTTAGGATCGCAATAGGGTATCCAGCCCCGGCACTAAGGGTCGCCATAGGGTTCTTTTTAAGTTCACTAATGCTTGCGCTAATATCTGACAGAATTATGTTGGCCATAAAAACACTCCAAAAGACTTGTTAATAAGTCTTATAGTAGCTTTCTTTGTTGAGAAAAGAAACAAAAAAGACCGTTTAAAAGGTCTTTTTCTCCGATGGTCTTTTTTTATTCTCATTACTATCAGCGTCTTGCTCGTATACAATTATCTATGCTGGTTTTAACTATTGGAGCTGAGTACGCGACACGAGATGCACCTTATCTCACAATGAAAAAAGTGTCATCGAATCTAGACAGCGCAATTATCACTAACTGTGGGCATTTTGTTACTGAATAATGCCCCGAACAATTTTGCTATCTGGCAATCACTTTTTACAGAGGAGTTATTATTATGCCGCTTGATAAAAATGTTGAAAAATGGCTTGCTTTAATGCCTGAAACTGAAATAGGAGCAAATTCCTCCCTGGAACAACTTCGCATCGTTATTGAGAATACGCTTATCCAACAACAGGGCGAATGGAACGATGCGACATATAATAGCAGCTTTACTGTTCCCGCAGAGGATGGTTTCCCTATTCCTGTTCGTATGTATGTGCCCTACGGAAAAGAAAAGATGAGTGATAAACCCGCGCTGGTTTATGCTCATGGCGGCGGGTGGTGTTTAGGAAGTCTTGATGCTTGGGATCGCCCTTGCCGTAAGCTGGCGGAATCAATGGGTTGCGTTATCTTCTCGGTAGACTATCGGCTTGCCCCCGAAAATCCTTTTCCGGTACCACTAACGGATTTCTATGCGGCTCTATGCTATATCACTGATAATGCGGAAAAGTTTGGTATCAATAAGCAACAAATTGCGGTCGGTGGTGATAGCGCAGGTGGTAATCTTGCCGTTGCCGCTTGTTTAATGTCGCGAAACCAAAAAGGGCCTGCTATTTGCCATCAATTGCTATTCTATCCAGCTTTAGATGCATCAATGAAAACGGATTCATACGATAAATATGGTGAAGGCTATGTATTGACAAAACAGATGATGGCATTCTTTTGGCAAGCATACATCAATGAGCACAACAACAGAACAAATCCACTTATCTCACCTTCTCATTTAACGCATTTTGAAGGACTGCCAGATGCAACTATTTTGCTTTGCGAATACGATCCGCTAAGAAGTGAAGGCGAAGCTTATGCTCAGCAATTAAGAGATGCCGGTGTGTCCGTGCAGATTGAAACTATTGAGGGAATGATACATGGTGCGATGCATATGACTGCGGTGACACCATCCGTTGAAGCATTTTACAAAAAATTCTGTTTTTGTTGAAAAGCATCATCTCTGTTTCAGGCCAATTTGATAAGAATTGGCCCGATAACACTCTGGAATCATCAGGATACGGGCATGGGTAGTCGTCCCTACAAAATATGTAGTCCAGGAAGAATTGTTTCCCTAGACTGATTTATTCAACAAAGCTGGAGATGAAGTTTTATTTGCTATACTGATCTCACACCTGCATAAGTATCTTTGGACACCTTATTTAAAACTCAAAACTGACCAATAAAAGGCTCAAGAATTTTAACCGACTCAGCTTCGCTTACATGAGCTGATGTTGCCGTTATAAGTGCTTTATTAAATTCAACTAATTTCAGACAGGTATTCATACGTTGTGATGAATTTAATCTACTTAAGAGGTTTCTATCTTGCTGATATACAGGCAAGTCAATCTTTGCATTTGGAGCACCTTCACATTCATTTAATCTTGGCTTGAAGTCAGGATGGAATTATTTAATGTGGGTTTAAAATCATTATTGATTGCAGGTTTGGTGTTTTTCGAACGATATGCTAAATCTGGTTCTTTCTCCGAGAAGAGTTGCCTTGGAAATGGTTATTGCGAAAAACGTATCAGATTCTGCTTAAAACAATTGTGTTACGTTTATTGCGATTTTCGTTTATTTCGTTTAATGTGCTAAGTCAAAATGAATGACTAACAGGTGCAACATGATTACTTCCACTTTCTCTGATATAAATCTTCCGGCTAAACGCGAAAGTGAAATAGCTGGAAAGGGGCTGCGTGAACTTTCAGCGTTCCTTTCAACAAAACTTGAAACTCAGCAGATTTCAATTATTAGTGATGATCATAAATCTCATCAAATTGAAGTGCCTACATCTGCGCTTACTATGCTAGTGCAAATCTTGAGTGAACTCGCTTCAGGTAATGCAGTGCAAATTGTTCCTGTTCATGCCGAGCTAACCACTCAAGAAGCCGCAAACATATTGAATGTATCGCGGCCTCATATGGTTAAACTTCTGGAAGATGGTTGTCTTCCTTTCCATAAAACAGGCCGACATCGGCGTATTCGTTTTGCTGATCTGATGGAATATAAAAAGCAGCGTAATGCTGAGAGTATGGAGGCTATGAAGGCATTAGCTAATCAGGCTCAGGAATTAGGGATCTACTAATGACCCATTCCCCGTACCCTGTTTTGCTTGATGCATGTGTGTTGTATCCCGCTAGGCTGCGTGACTTATTAATGCATTTGGGGATTGCCGGTCTATATCAAGCCAAATGGACTGATCGGATTCAGGAGGAATGGAAACGTAATCTCTTACAACAACGTCCTGAGATCCCCTCAAAAGCTCTTGAGCGCACAATTCAATTGATGAATTCGGCTATTCCTGATGCAAATGTGACAGGATATGAGTCATTGATTGCGGGGCTTACATTACCTGATCCGAATGATCGGCATGTACTAGCTGCGGCTATACGAACTAACGCTGAGGTGATAGTGACTTTTAACCTCAAGGATTTTCCAACTGAGGGGCTTTCTGCCCTAAACATTGAAGCGATACACCCTGATGAATTTATTTCTGACCTTTTTGATCTTAGTCATGCAAAAGCATTAGCTGCTGTTCAAATACAAAGAACAGTTTTAAAGAGTCCACCGATGACAAGTGATGAGTTTTTGGAAATGTTGCTGAAACTGGGCTTACCTATGACAGTTAAGGCACTAGAAGGATATAGATTCATGATCTGATACTATCGGAAAACATCTGTTTTCCGACAAAATAAGCGGCCTTTCTGAATTATCTAATAATCCATAGGGTGTATTAGTAGGTGGTTGTTTAGTTTTTTAATATTCGCTACGGTCTAGCTCTTTTACTCTACCTTTTATCAGTGACAGGCATTGATAAGTAAAATTTCGCGTTTATCGTCAATGGTTTTCGCTACTACTTCATTTTGTGCATAGGTGGCCACTGTCTGGCTGTATGGATAAGCGTCAATATCCATACTATTTCTCCGTTGATCTCATATACCAGGCGATAACTCTCGTTTGGAAACAGCTCACGAGTGCCTGGCATTTTCCCCGGCCGGCCAAGCATGGGATGTCGTGCAAGATTGGATGCTGCATCACTAAACTGTTCATCCATTCTGGCTGCCGCGTATGGATTATCGGCTGCGATGTAGTCCCACACGTCAGCGCGGTCTTGCTTCGCTTCTGGTGTCCAGATAACTTTCACGCTTGGTTCACCACATTGGCACGCCGTGCGGCAAACTCGGCTTCGACCTCATCATTAGATTGGCCCAAACCAGCACGCATTGAGGCTCGCCCTGCTTCTACCTTGTGACATAGGAATTTATCGTATTCTCGTTCCTCACGTTGGCGTTGAATAAACTCGCGCATAAGTTCGCGTAGCACCTGTGAGGCTGGGCGGTGAGCAGCTTCGGCTTCAGCCATAAATTCGGCACGTAGTTCAGGTTCTAATTTCATCGTAAAAACAGCTTGTTTCGTCATGGTCTGACTTCCTAACATTATTATTCTGTACTAATAAAGTATATATATACCCGCCGTCTTTCAAGTTGCTTCTTTGTTGGCTGCACTCACTCACCCCGGTCACATCGTTATCTATGCTCCCGGGGATTCGCTCCCTTGCCGCCGCGATGCATCTTGAAATCCATAGGGTATAATCTTATTACTCTATGCGATTTTCTAGCATATTTAGAGAGAATTGAAATCAATATCGCTTGTCGGAAAACATCTGTTTTCCGACAAAACAAGCGCCCTTTCTGAACTATATTAGGGCTGATAACTTTTTTCAGATTGTGATGGTGCCATTGATACAAGTCACAGCACTACCGCCGACAAAAATCTTACCATCAGAATGGCTAAGCCATACACTTCCCTGACGGCCAAGTTTTTTGCCTTGTGATGAATGAACGATTTTATCGTCAATCATTGCTACTTTGTGGTGGCGCATAAATGCAGCAACACTGCCGTTGCCACTACCGCAAACTGGGTCTTCGTTGACACCGCATGATGGGGCGAAAGAGCGTACTTCAATATCAGCCTCTGCTCCTTCACGGTAGGTGCCATACAGACAAGCCCCGGTTATGTTCATTTGCGAGTCGTGCTCACACAACCTGGCATAATCAGGTTCTGCTGCCAGTACGGCTTCTGCTCCAGTGGTATGAGCGACAATCCAGCGAACTCCCACATCGATAAGTGCGGGTGTTAGTGCGCGATCTAACGGGCAATCTAGAATATTTTCGAGGCGATCTATCTGCTCGGAACTAAGCGGTGTGATGGTTGGTTCCGGCAGTTCGAAGGTGATTAATTGCTGACCATTCTCAATTTCAGTAATGTTCAATGTAACCAGCCCCGCCCCACATTCCTGCACAATACGCCCTTCTCTCGCCTGAATTAAACCGGCTTCAAGAAGAGCATGTGCGGTACCGATCGTGGGATGACCGGCAAAAGGAAGTTCACTACCGGGTGTGAAAATCCGTACACGATAATCCGCCAATGGGTTTTCTGCCGGAAGGATAAAAGTGGTTTCAGAAAGGTTGGTCCAGTTGGCAATGCCCTGCATCTGTATTGATGAAAGTTCTTGAGCATCCATAACAACAGCGACGGGATTTCCTTTAAAAGGCCGGTGAGTGAATACATCAACCTGTTTAAATGGTACGAGAGACATAAAATTTCCTTTTTATGGTGGCAAAAGTGGTTAGTATATAATAAAAGAATAACTTAGGAAAAAAGATATGTGATGAAACTCAAAAAAAACAATTAAGTTAAACCATTTGTGAAATAACATAATACTAATATTAAGATAATTATGTTTAATTAATTTCTATAAATTAATACTTTTATGGGAAATAATAAATCATGATTAAATTTATCTATGCAAATAATAAAGAACAATGGAAAGAAGGATTGTCGATCATAAAAACAGATGAGAAAGCCAATTTAATTGTCACTAATAAGCGAGGTCGAAAATTAGATGGATTTGGCGGTTGTTTTAATGAGCTTGGGATGAAAGCCTTATTAGATCTGGATAAAGAAAATAAAAAAACTGTGTTAGTATGTCAGGAAATGCCGTTGCTTTCGAGAATAAAACAGGTTCCCTTGTGGTGAATATAAATAACTCTTATAAAGAAAAGCAAAAAATAAATATTAGTTATAATAATGATATTTGGTCTATTTATTTGGAACCTAACTCGATTAATTCTATTATCTTTAACTAAAAGATTTTTGATGAAGATAATAATCAGGAGTTACTTATGAAGAATAAATTCCCCACCGGTTTCTTATGGGGCGGCGCGGTTGCCGCTAATCAAGTTGAAGGTTATTGGAATCAAGATGGTAAAGGAATAAGCATTGCTGATGTTATGACAAAAGGAGAGCACGGCGTTAATCGTGTCATAACTCATGGTATTGAGGAAAATAAAATCTATCCTAATCATCAAGGTGTGAAATTTTATTCCAATTATAAAGATGACATTGCACTATTTGCAGAAATGGGATTCAAATGTTTTAGGACATCAATTGCTTGGTCAAGAATTTTTCCTCATGGTGATGAATTACAACCTAACGAAGCCGGTTTAAAATTTTACGATGATCTTATTGATGAATTATTGAAATATAATATTGAACCCATTATTACCTTATCTCACTTTGAAATGCCTTATCATTTGGTTAAGGAATATGGCGGTTGGCATAACCGAAAATTAATAAACTTTTTCATGAATTTTAGTTTGACGGTTATGGAAAGATATAAAAATAAAGTCAAATACTGGATTACATTTAATGAAATTAATAACCAAATAAATTGGCAATATCCACTATTTGGTTATTGTAATTCAGGTGTGATTTATCAGGATTATGACAATCCAGAACAGGTTATGTATCAGACTATTCATCATCAATTTGTTGCTAGCGCAAAGGTTGTCAAATTAGGCCATGAAATAAATCCTAATTTTAAAATTGGCGGCATGATCCATATGTCGCCATTATATCCAGCGAGCTGTAAGCCGGAAGATGTTTTATATGCACAACAAGTCATGCGTCAGAAATATCTTTTTAGCGACGTTCAACTTCGTGGATATTATCCATCTTATCTTATTAAAGAATGGGAAAGAAAAAAGATAGAACTTCATATTGAAAATGATGATTTAAATTGGTTAAAGGAAGGTTGCGCTGATTATTTAGCGATAAGCTATTATATGAGTAATATCGTCTCTTCATCCACAGAAATGTTAGAAAAAAATAGCCAATCCCTCTCCTTCTTCGAAAAAGGAAGAGACAATCCTTATTTAAAATCCTCTGAATGGGAATGGCAAATTGATCCTATAGGTATTCGATACAGTTTATCTGAGTTATATGAACGTTATCAAAAACCCATTTTTATCGTTGAAAATGGGCTAGGTTCCGTTGATAAATTACCTCAAAATGGTGTTATCAATGATGATTATCGTATTGAATATTTAGCATCACACTTATCTGAAATTAAAAAATCTATTTTATTCGATGGTGTTGATATCCTCGGTTATACTTCATGGGGATGTATCGATTGTGTCTCTTTTTCGACCGGTGAATATCGTAAACGATACGGGTTTATTTATGTCAATGTTGATGATAATGGAAATGGGGATTTTGTACGTTATAAGAAAAAGAGTTTTTCTTGGTATAAGAAAGTTATAGCAACGAACGGCGAAGATATCTAAATAAAATCCTGTAAGTCAGTATATTTTCTGATTTGTCATAAAATGAATATTTAAGCGTGATATTAATACGAATTTTTCTTATCTTTTATGTGAAAATACACGTTTTTTTGACAAGTAAAAGGGGATTATGAGATGGCTCACATACAATTAGGAAATGGTGAAATTATTAATCTTACCGAAGCAGAAACAAGAAATTCTCGCGAAGCGAAAGGCGGATATGTATATATGCTTGATAATATAGCGTATAAGCCAATGAATCTAAACAATTCTATTAAAGGTGTTTTTAAAAACTGTGATCGTAGTTATGGCTTGCCAAGCGTATACTTAGACGTTTTTAATGCTAAATTTTCATTTCAAGGTAGCAATGGTATAGATCGTAATGATGACGCTACTATTATTAAGATGAAACGCATTGATACCAGTAATAATAGTGGTAATCATTTCTTTCAGATTTCCCACGGTGGTAGAGCGAATCTTGAGAACTTTATTAATAACGAAAGTGATAAAGAAAGGTTAAAAAGAATTTTACGAGCTTTATGTGCAGCCAGGGAATCAAATTTAAAAGATATCCAAGGTTTTTATTCGTCGAAAGGATCTAACCCGATATTGTTCTGTGATATTCATTGTGGTACAACCCCTAGCTTAGAAATTGAAGAATTGATTGAATATACTCAAAATAGGATGAAAAATTCCCTTGACGATTAACTGTCGCTCATATACAGGATCTTAAGAATTAAGTCGTTCAAAACACGCATCCAATGTTTTGTTTTTAGACGACTTTCTTTGCGGTGTTTTGAATGCATTCTGGGATAAATAGGCTTT